>NZ_JBEZKE010000013.1:191612-235059 GCF_040651555.1 Streptomyces sp. NPDC048424
GCCCGGCCGATGCGGGTCAGCCCGCCTTCAGGACCTGCGCGACGATCGGACCCGCCGCATCGCCGCCGTGGCCGCCGCCCTCGACCATCGCGGCCGCGGCCACGTCGCCGCTGTAGCCCGTGAACCAGCTGTCCGGGTTGCCGGCGCCGTCGACCTCCGCCGAGCCCGTCTTCGCGCCCTTGTCGCCGCCGACCGACCGCATGACCTTCTCGGCGGTGCCGGCGGTCGCCGTCTGCCGCATCATCGAGACCAGCTGCTGCTGCACCGAGGGCTTCATCCGCCGCTCCGCCGTCGCGATCTTCCGGCCGTCCAGCTCCGGCGAGACCAGCAGCGGCTGGCGGAACACGCCGGTGCGCGCGGTCGCGGTGACGGACGCGATGTTCAGCGGGTTCATGGTGATCTTGCCCTGCCCGATGTAACCGGCGGCTTCCTCCGCGCCCGTCGCCGTCGGGACCGTGCCGTCGACGGACTGGATGCCCGTCTTCCAGTCCAGGTCGATGCCGAAGACCTGGTTGGCCTCCTTCGAGAGCGCGGCGTCGTCGCGCACCTGCGCGACCGGCTTGATGAAGGCCGTGTTGCAGGACTTGGCGAAGCTCGTCGCGAAGTTCGCGCCCGGCAGGTCGAAGTTGTCCAGGTTGTGGAAGGTGCGGCCGCCCCAGACCACGTCCTTCGTGCACTGCGCCGGCTTGTCGGCCGCGACCAGCCCGCGGTCGATCAGCATGGCCGCCGTCACGATCTTCATCGTGGAGCCGGGAGCCCTGGCACCCCGCATCGCCGCGTTGAAGCCGTCGGTGCGGTGGTTGGCGACGGCCAGGATGTGCCCGTTGCTCGGCTGGACGGCGACCACCGAGGCCTCCGGGTACTTGGCCACCGCCTGCTCGGCCGCCGCCTGCACCTTCGCGTCCAGGTACGTCTTGAGGGTGCTCGGCTCGCCCTCGACCAGGGTCAGCAGGGTCCGCTTGGGGGACTCCTTGAGGGCCGGCTCGATCCACACCTCCGCGCCCGCCCTGCCGCCCGTCTTGGCGCCGTAGTTCTGGCGCAGCTCGTCGAGGATCTGCCGCAGGGAGGGGTACTTCTCCGGGGTCAGCTCCTCGCCGTTGCGGTCGACGGCCTTGACCGGCGGGTTCGCGGCCGCGCCCGCGCGCAGCTTCTCGTCCTTCTGGAGCTGCGGGTGGATCACCGACGGCTGCCAGTCGACCAGCGGCTTCCCACTGGTCAGCCCGCGCACCACCGTCAGCTGGGAGTCGTAGGCGAGCGGCTTGGTGGTGCCCTCGTACGTGATCTCGGCCTCGACCTTGAAGGGGACGGTGGTGCCGTTCGGCGGGCCGGGGGTGATCACGGCCTTGGAGACGTACGCCTTGGTCTTGAAGTCGCCGACGGCGGTCTGCGCGGCCGCGGCGTTGTTCGTCAGCTCGGCGGCCACCCGCTCGTCCCCGGCGGCCCACGCGGCCAGGAAGGCCTTTGCGGTCGCGGCGGTCTCCTTCGCGCCGACGGGGCCGCTGCCCTTCTCGGCCTGGACGGACGTGTCGCCGTCCTTCCCCTCGCCGCTGTCCCCGACCAGGGCGTACACCCCGTACCCGGCGCCGCCGAGCATCGCGAGGAACACCCCGCCGACGATGGCACCCTTCGCTGCCCCGTTCACTGCGTCCCCTCCCCAGGAGCCACGGCTCTCTGAACATGTTCAAAGAGCCCTTGGTGTGGACCTTACGCTGCGGAGCGGATCGTTCCGGGCGTTGTTACCGGACCGGAACATCGCGACTGCGAAGACCGTTGTACGAACTGATGACCACGAAGAGGCTCATGGCAGTGGAGGCGCTCCGCACCGGCGGACCGCCTCCCGAGCGGATCTGGTACACCTCCTACGGCTCGAACATGCACCGGGGCCGGCTGGCCTGCTACCTGGCCGGGGGCACCCCCGCGGGCGGTGCCCGCCGCCAGCCCGGATGCCGCGACCCCCGCGCGCCGGCCCGCTCGGTGGCCGTGGAACTGCCCGGAAGCCTGTACTTCGCCACCGAGTCCCTCGTGTGGACGGGCGGCCGCGGGTTCTACGACCCGACGGCGCCGGGCCGCATCCGCGGACGGGCCCACCTGGTCACCGCCCAGCAGTTCTCCGACATCGCCGCCCAGGAGATGTACCGGGAGCCCGGCGCCGGCGCGGACGTCTACCTCACGCACGTGCTGCGCACCGGACGCGACGAGCTGGGACCCGGCCGGTACGAGACGCTGATCTGCGCCGGCGCCCTGGACGGCATCCCGGTGCTGACCTTCACCGCGCCCTGGGCGATGCACGAGGTGGAGTGGGTCAGCCCGGCCGCCGCGTACGTCACGCACCTGGCGGCCGGACTGCTGGAGTCCGGGGCCTGGAACGCCCGCTCCGTCGCCGACTACCTCGCCCGGTGCCCCGGCGCGGCCGGCCACTGGAGCGCGGACCGGATCGCGGCCCTCCTGACCTGAAGTGCGCGCCCCGGGGCCGTGCTCTAGCGTCGAAAGGGCGAGGGTGACCGCCGCGACGAGTACGGTCGCCCCTGCGCGTGCCCGCTCCGCGCCGCCGCCCCCGCCCGTGGTCCGGCGCACCCGCCGATCGCGCGACCGACCGAGAGAGCAGGTGCAGCGCATGCGTCCGTCCGCCCGTATCCCCGGCATCCTCGCCGGCCTCGTCCTCGCCGTCGGCGGCGCCGTCTTCACCGCCCCGGCCGCCCACGCGGACATGAAGGCCTGCGAGCAGTCCCTCGCGAAGAAGAACGTGCAGATCACGAGTGATGTCGTGCAGGCCTGCTACGAGGGTCAGATCGGCAACCAGACCAGCTGTAGCGCCAGCCTCACCGAGGCCGGCGTCTCCAAGGAGGACGCGGCCAACGCCTGCCAGGTGGCCCCGAAGTAGCACCGACGAGCAACGACGACGGGCCCGGCGCCATCAGGTGCCGGGCCCGTCGTTTTGGCTGCTAGACCCAGGTGTCCAGCCACATGCGGCCGCGCCAGGAGTCCATGGGCAAGGTCTGGACCGTGTAGATCGGCGTCTCTGACGTTGCCAAGCGACACCTGAAATCCTTGCCGTGCGGGCTGACCAGTGGGTCTGCGCCGCGGGCGGCCGGTGACACGGTAGGAGTGGGTGATGACCGCTTCTGGTTCAGCCCGTGAGGTGCCGGCGTCGAGTGGGTGGGAGGTCCGCCTGTACTGGCGCTGGATCGCGTACAACTCGATCGCGTTCGTCATCGTCCTGAGCGTGGGTGTCGCGCTGGCACTGCTGGGCAGTGACGTGCTGCACCTGAGACTTGCCAGTGGTCACGTGCTGGTCGCCCTGGTGATCGCGACCCTGGGAGCCGTGCTGTTCGGGGGTGTCCTCGGCACGCTTCAGTGGCTGGTCGTGCGGGAGCGGGTGGCCGCCATTCCCCGCAAGGCGTGGGTGACGTCCAACATCGGCCCGGCGTTGCTGGCCTGGCTGCTGGTGATCATGCCTGCGGTGATCGGCGCCCAGAACTCGGACCAGGACGTGTCCATGGCCTATCTCCTGGCCGCCAGCCAGAGCCTGGCGCTGGGTCCCCTGCTCGGCCTGTCGCAGTCACTCGTACTGCGCAAGGTCACCAGGCGCTGGGTATGGTGGATCGGCGCCAACCTGGCCTCATGGCTCGTCGTCGACGTCGCCCTGCTCCTTTTGTCACGGCTGTCCGGTGACCTCGACGTCCTGCGGGGTGACGGATCGGTGGCCGAGGTCTATCTTTCCCTCATCGCCACCACGCCACTCACCGGCCGGGCCCTGCTGTGGGTGCTCGCCCCCTCCGCCCTGACCGTCACCGAGGACCCGTAGCCAGATCACGGCGGCGGCGCCCGAAGCAGGCGCCGCCGCCGGTGATCAGCTGGTCAGGTAGTTGTCGATGTCGCGGGCGGAGCGGTAGCCGCTCTCGATCGCCCCGTCGATGAAACCGCGCCACACGGTCGCCGAGTCGGCGCCCGCGAAGAACAGCCGGCCCTCGGTGGTGCGCAGATCCGGCAGCACCTTCGCCAGCTGCCCCGGCCTGAAGATGCACCAGGTGCCGAGCGCGAGCGGGTCGCCGGCCCAGTCCCAGCCGACGATGCTCTCCACCTCGACACCCGGCAGGAGCGGCTGCAGCGCTGTCTGCATGCCCTGGACGTCGTCAAACTGGCTCATCTGCAGCTTGTCCGGGTTGGCGGAGAACACGATCAGCCACGAGCCTTCCGAGTCGTGGGTGTAGGTGACCACGAAGTTCACCGCCTGGGCCTCGGGGGCCACGATGCTGACGTTGCCGATGTCGCCCTTGACGCGGACGAAGCACTTCCTGCCGGCACCCGCGTGCCGGTCGGCCGACGCGGTCCGCTTGATCTCGGACAGGCCGGGCTCGAACTCCACGCTGTTCAGTACGTTCATGGGCAGCGCGATCAGCGCGGTCGGCGCGCTGACGGTCTCGCCGCTCTCCAGCTCGACCCGTACACCGCCGTCGGTCTGTGTGACACGCCGCACGGGCGAGTTGAGGCGGATGTCGGCCAGGGTGGCCTGCCCGGCAATGGAGTTGATCAGCTCGCGTGTCCCCTTGACCAGCTTCGTCTGCGACAGGGAGGCCATGGTCTGCGCCGCGCTGTACCCGGCCAACGCATGGCACCGGAAGATCTCGGAGGCACCGGCCTTCTCGAGGGGACCGAACGCGACCAGGCAGCACATCCCCTCCACCCAGTCATGCAGCACCGGCTCGGCCTTGAAGGAGTCGAGCAGGTCACGCATCGACCGCCCGCCTAGGCCGTCCGGGTCCGAACTCACCGTTTCCAGGAACGGCTCCGGGAACAGGCTCATGCCCGGGGCGCAGAACTCGTCGAACGCCTCCAGCGCCCGCTCGACATCCTCGTCGGACAGGTCCACGACGCGGCCGTCGGAGACGACCGCCTGCCGCAGCCCCTCCAGCACCGGGAACGTCTCCGTCTCGACCGCGTACCGGTCGACCTCCGACCACACGTGCGGCTGCAGAGGGTGGACCCACGTGCCGCCGAACTCCATCGGATGCCCGTCGTGGTCCTTCGTGTACGTCCGACCGCCCAGACGGTCTCGCGCCTCGACCAGCACCGCCCGGCGTCCGCGCGCCGACAATTCACGCGCGGCCGTCACGCCGGCGAAACCGCCGCCTACGATCACGACATCCACTTCAGAATCTGACGTCCCCACGATCTGCTCCCTTACCTCGTCCGGCCTGACTCGCGAGCCACTATCCGGGAATGGGCGGCAGCCGATCGCGCGCCACGCTCTGCCTGAAAATCGTGTCTTCTCGGTTCATCTCCTGGGGGTACGCCGACGCAAGTATCACGCTGCGTCCAGCACCTGTTCTCAGCCCACGACGAAGAACTTCATGAACGGCGACAGGGTTCTCCAGGTGCCCGTGAATCCGGCAGGGAAGGAATAGATGCCCCCGGCAATGAGCTCGATCTTCTCGCCGTCCGGGGTCTCCAGCTCGGCCTCACCCTCGATCACGTGGAACGTGTCCGTGGCCGCCGGCTTGTAGGGGAACTCCGCACCCTCCGCGGGGCCGATCCTCCACAGCCCCGACATCTGGCCCTCCTCCGCCTTGACGAGCCAATGAATCTCCCCAGTCTCGCGGCCGTCCTCGAAATAGGGTTCCCACGACTGGGCGGTTACCGATGAGCTTGAAAAACCCGCAGAGTTAGTCATATTTCCCTCCACAGGGAGTGAGACATTTGCCCGCTAGCAATAGCGGTGTCGAAGAGCAGGTCGTTCGCTCCACGCCGGCGGCGCCTCTACCCGTAGTGGATTAACCACTGATTCGCCGGATGGATCTTCTAGTGGGTTGCGCACCCCTCCCACACCAACGTACCCACGGTCGGGGCTTTGAGCCTGACGGAGGTCTTGAGCCGTCTGTGGGCCGTCGGGGGGCAGCCCACGACGGCCAGCGACCACCACTGACAACCACGACGGGCCCGGCACCATGAGGTGCCGGGCCCGTCGTTTTGGCTGCTAGACCCAGGTGTCCAGCCACATGCGGCCGCGCCAGGAGTCCATCGGGAGCGTCTGGCCCGTGTAGATCGGCCAGAAGTAGATGAAGTTCCACACGATCAGCAGGACCAGCACCCCCGCCCCGATCGCGCCCAGGGCGCGCCGGCGCTCGGACGAGCCCGCCGGGCCCAGCAGGGCGCCGATCATCATCGCCACCGCCAGGCACAGGTACGGGACGAAGACCACCGCGTAGAAGTAGAAGATCGTCCGCTCCTGGTAGTTGAACCAGGGCAGCAGACCCGCGGCCACCGCGCACGCGATCGCACCCGCCCGCCAGTCACGGCGGAAGAACCACCGCCACAGCACGTACAGCAGCGCGAAGCAGCCCGCCCACCACAGCAGCGGGGTGCCCAGCGCCAGCACCTCGCGGGCGCACTTGCCCGCCTCGGTCGCCGGGCAGCCGTCGGTGCCGGGCGCGGGGGACTCGTAGAAATAGGAGACGGGCCGGCCCAGGACCAGCCAGCTCCACGGGTTCGACTCGTAGGTGTGTCCCGAGGTCAGCCCGACGTGGAACTTGTAGACCTCGGTCTCGTAGTGCCACAGGCTGCGCAGCCACTCCGGCAGGAACGACAGCGCGCTGTGCTGGTCGTTCTTGGCCGCCCAGTCGCGCAGATAGCCGCCCTTGCCGTTGTCCGGGCTGAAGATCCAGCCCGACCACGAGGCCACGTACGTCACGATCGCGACCGGCACCGTGGAGACGAACGCGGGCAGCGCGTCGCGCCGCATCATCGCCGCGTACGGGGCCCCCGCGCCCGCGGTGCGGCGCGCGGCCGCGTCCCACAGCACGGTCAGGACCCCGAAGAAGGCCAGAACGACGAAGCCGTTCCACTTCGTGCCCGCGGCCAGGCCCAGGCAGACCCCGGCCAGGATCCGGTACGGCCGCCAGCCCAGCCGCAGCGTCTCGGCGATCTTCATGTCGGGCCGGGTCCGGCCCTCCGGATCGACGGGCAGCGCGTCCGCGAGTCTGAGCCGGGCCCGGTCCCGGTCGATGAGCAGCGCCCCGAACGCGGCGAGCACGAAGAACATCAGCACCAGGTCCAGCAGCGCGGTGCGGCTCATCACCAGGTGCAGGCCGTCCACCGCGAGCAGTGCGCCCGCCAGACAGCCCAGGAACGTCGAACGGAAGAGGCGCCGCCCGATCCGGCACAGCATCAGCACCGACAGGGTGCCGAGCACGGCGGTCATGAACCGCCAGCCGAACGGGGTGAAGCCGAACATCCACTCGCCGAGCCCGATGACCCACTTGCCCACCGGCGGGTGCACCACGTAGCCCGGGTCCACCGGCAGCGCGACCCCGTCCGGGTTGGCGAGGATCGACGAGTCGATGTCCTTGGGCCAGCTCGCCTCGTAGCCCTGCCGGACCGTGGCCCACGCGTCCTTGGCGTAGTACGTCTCGTCGAATATCACCGCCTTCGGGCTGCCCAGGTGCACGAACCGCAGCACCCCGGCGACCAGCGCCACCAGCAGCGGCCCCGCCCACCCGACGATGCGCTGCCAGGTCCCCCACACCTCTGGCGGCAGACCGAAGGTCAGCCACAGCTGTCGGGACGGCTTGGCGTACGGGGGCACCAGCCGGGTGCGGACGTCCGCGCGCGGCGACGCGGCGGCGGCCGGCACGTAGCCGAAGCCGCGCAGCCGGCGCAGCCAGGTGGGCGGCTCTTCTTCGCGCCCCGCCGGCGAGGCGGCAGGGGCCCCCGCGGGGCTGGGCGACGGCGTCGCGGTACTGGTCACCGGCACATCGTAGGGAAGAGAACTGTGTGCGCCCCAGTGGCCGGGGCCTGACGGGGGGCGGCGGGGCGCGGGACTGAGAGGATGGGCGGGTGACAAACGACCAGCCCCGCGGTACCCAGCCCACCCCCCATGCCGCCGCGGCCGAAGGCCTGACGGGCACGCTCGTCCTCGCCGGAACCCCCATCGGCGACCTCGCCGACGCCCCGCCGCGCCTCGCGGCCGAGCTGGAACGGGCCGACGTGATCGCCGCCGAGGACACCCGGCGGCTGCGCCGGCTGACCCAGGGCCTCGGCGTCCACACCACCGGGCGCGTCCTGTCGTACTTCGAGGGCAACGAGTCGGCGCGCACCCCCGAGCTGGTCGAGGCCCTGGCCGGCGGTGCGCGCGTCCTGCTCGTGACCGACGCCGGCATGCCCTCGGTCTCCGACCCCGGCTACCGGCTGGTCGCCGCCGCCGTGGAGAAGGACATCCGGGTCACCGCCGTCCCCGGGCCGTCCGCGGTGCTCACCGCGCTCGCCCTGTCCGGGCTGCCCGTGGACCGGTTCTGCTTCGAGGGGTTCCTGCCGCGCAAGGCCGGCGAGCGCCTCGGCCGGCTGCGCGAGGTCGAGGCCGAGCGGCGCACCCTCGTCTACTTCGAGGCCCCGCACCGGCTCGACGACACCCTCGCCGCGATGGCCGAGGTCTTCGGCGCCGAGCGGCGGGCCGCGGTCTGCCGCGAGCTGACGAAGACGTACGAGGAGGTCAAGCGCGGCGGGCTCGGCGAGCTCGCGGCCTGGGCCGCCGAAGGGGTGCGCGGGGAGATCACCGTCGTCGTGGAGGGCGCCCCGGCCGCCGGACCCGGCGACGTGGACGCCGAGGAGCTGGTGCGCCGGGTGCAGGTGCGCGAGGAGGCGGGGGAGCGGCGCAAGGAGGCCATCGCGGCGGTCGCGGCCGAGGCCGGGGTACCCAAGCGCGAGGTGTTCGACGCGGTGGTCGCGGCAAAGAATGCGGCACAGAAGATGCCGTAAGTCGGTAAAGAGCTAACCTGAAAAGCAAAGCTCAGACCGGGCACCGGGCGCTTTGGGCATGGACTCGCCCAAAGACCGTCCAACACTGGACAGGGCCTGATGCGCTCCCGCCCGAAGAGGCGTCCACTGGCAGTGGCACCAGTGGAACAAGAGGAGCTGGCATGAGTGAGATCGCTGACACCCCGGTACCCGTCCCCGCCGCGGTACCCACCGCAGTCCCTGCCGCCGTCTCCCGCCCCGACGTACAGACCGTGCACGAGGCCTACTCCTTCGCCTGCATGAGGTGCGGGTACGCCTGGGAGCAGGCGTACGCCATCGAGCACCACATCGACGGCAGGGGCGAGCCGTTCATCATGTACACGGTCAACGGCGAGCGGGTGCCCTCCCCGCTGTCCAACCCGACCTGCATGAACTGCGGCGGACACGTCGTACGGATCATGCGCGCGGGCCAGGTCTCCTCGGTGCTCGGCATGATCGACCACCTCTACCACCACCGCATCGCCCCCGGGATCGCCGGACCGGTGCCGGCCGGGGCGAACGTCCCCCGGACCCCGAAGCCCCGCAAGGGCGCGCACGACTCACCCGGACCCGTCGCCGTCGACCAGGCCCAGGAGCGCCGGGGCTGGCTCTCCCGCCTGATGGGCGTCTTCCGCCGGTCATAAGATCGGCCGTATGAGCCCTTCCTCCACCTCCAAGGACGCCCTGCCCCCGCTGCCCGAACCCCTCCGGGTGGCGGTGGCCGACTCGCACACCCACCTCGACATGCAGGCGGGCACCGTCGAGGAGGGGCTCGCGAAGGCCGCCTCGGTCGGCGTGAGCACCGTCGTCCAGGTGGGCTGCGACGTGAAGGGCTCCCGGTGGGCCGCCGAGACCGCCGCCGCGTACGAGAACGTCCACGCGGCCGTCGCCCTTCACCCGAACGAAGCCCCCCGGATCGTGCTGGGGAATCCTGACGGCTGGTCGCGGCAGGGCGCCCGGGCCGGCGGCGGCGAGGGCGCGCTCGACGAGGCGCTGGCCGAGATCGAGGCGCTGGCCGCCCTCGACCACGTCAAGGCGGTCGGCGAGACCGGTCTGGACTACTTCCGCACCGGGCCGGAGGGGATGGCCGCGCAGGAGCGCTCCTTCCGCGCCCACATCGAGATCGCCAAGCGGCAGGGCAAGGCGCTGGTCATCCACGACCGCGACGCCCACGCCGACGTGCTGCGCGTCCTGCGCGAGGAGGGCGCCCCGGAACGGACCGTCTTCCACTGCTACTCCGGGGACGCCGACATGGCCCGCGAGTGCGCCGCCGCCGGGTACTACATGTCCTTCGCCGGGACCGTCACCTTCAAGAACGCCGCGCCGCTGCGCGAGGCGCTGGCCGTGGCCCCGCTGGAGCTCGTACTCGTCGAGACGGACGCGCCCTACCTGACCCCGGCGCCCTACCGCGGACGGCCCAACGCGCCGTACCTCATTCCGCTGACGGTACGGGCGATGGCCGCGGTCCGCGGCATCGACGAGGACGCGATGGCCACCGCGCTGGCCGCCAACACGGCACGCGCCTTCGCCTACTGAAACCGCCCGTCCACGAGCGATCCACCGGTGATCCACCGGCCTCCCGCCCCCTCCCGTTCGACACGCTGGGTGTCCGTCCGACTTTGGAGCGTGACGACTCCTCCGCTAGGGTGCCGTGCCCGAACCGGGGTGCCGGATCACCAGTGGAGCGAGCGTCGTGAGCGATACGCAGGGCAGTCACCGCCGTGGCGGTCCCGTCCCCGAGGTGTACGGGGCCGAGCCCCAGGTCTGGACGGCCGGTACGGGGGATCCCGGGGACACGCTCCGGGACCCCGACCCCGGGGTCCCCGCCCCCCGCCCCGGCAGCCGGCGGGCGGGGCGCCGCCGCCGGGCCGCGGACACCGCCCCCGGTCCCGGCCTCCACGGCTCCGGGACGCCGGCCGAATTCGCCGAACTGGCCGGGCTGGCCGCGCTGGAGGAGCTGGCCGAGCTCGCCGAACGGGCCAGGCTCTCCGAGGCCGACACCCTGGCCGCCCCCGGCTCGGGCCGCCGCCGGGCCGTGAGTCCGGCCGGCGCCGCCGTGGCCCCCGCCCCCGCCGCCCCGGCGGTCCCCGGGACGGGCCGGCGCGCCCGCGGCCGCGGCGTGCCCGCCGAGGCCCCGGCCGCGCCGCCCGGCACCGGCCGCCGCCGCGCCGCCCGCGGGGCCCCCGCCGCACCCGGCGGGAACTGGCGGCGGATCGTTCCGCAGGCCCTGGTCGTCGCCTTCCTCGCCGGCGGCACGACCGCGTTCGTCGCCGCCGACAAGTCCGTACGGCTCACCGTGGACGGAGTCCCGCGGAACCTGCACACCTTCGCCGACGACGTCGAGGAACTGCTCGCCGCCGAGGGCCTCGGCGTCGGGCCGCACGACCTCGTCGCCCCCGCCCCCGGCGAACCCCTCGAAGACGGCGAGGAGATCGTCGTCCGCTACGGCCGCCCCCTGCGCCTGACCCTCGACGGGCAGCAGCGCCAGGTGTGGACCACCGCCCGCACCGTCGAGGGCGCGCTGCGCCAGTTCGGCATCCGCGCCGAAGGCGCCTACCTCTCCGCCCCCCGTACCGCGCCCGTCCCGCGCGCCGGCCTCGCCCTGAGCGTCCGCACCGAACGCAGCGTCACCTTCATGGCCGACGGCCGCGAACGCACCATCCGCACCAACGCCGCCACTGTCCAGGAGGCCCTCGACCAGGCCGGCATCACCCTCCAGGGCCAGGACACCACCTCCGTACCCGCCACCGCGTTCCCGCGCGACGGCCAGACCGTGACCGTGCTCCGCATCACCGGCACCCGGGAGGTCCGCGAGGAGCGCATCCCGTTCGAGACCGAGAAGGTCAACGACCCCGACCTGTTCGCCGGCACCGAGGTCGTCGAACGCGCCGGCCGGCCCGGGGCGCGCCGGGTCACCTACACCCTCCGCACGGTCAACGGGGTCCGCCAGACTCCCCGCGCCATCGCCGACGAGGTCGTCCGCGAGCCCGTCACCCAGCTCGTCAAGGTCGGCACCAAACCGCTGCCCAGCTCCGTCGCCGGCGCCGACGGCCTCAACTGGGCGGCCCTCGCCCAGTGCGAGTCCGGCGGCCGCCCCTCCGCCACCGACGCCTCGGGAACGTACGGCGGCCTCTACCAGTTCGACGTCCGCACCTGGCAGGGCCTCGGCGGCAGCGGCCGCCCCCAGGACGCCTCGGGCACGGAACAGACCTACCGGGCCAAGAAGCTCTACGTGCAGCGGGGGGCGAGCCCCTGGCCCCACTGCGGCCGTAGGCTTTACCGGTGAGCACCGCAGAGCAGCAGCCCGAGAACCCCTCCTCCAGCACCCCCGGCACGCCCGACGCCCTCCTCGGGCCGGCCGACATCCGGGAGCTGGCCGCAGCCCTCGGCGTACGCCCGACGAAGCAGAAGGGGCAGAACTTCGTCATCGACGCCAACACGGTCCGCCGGATCGTGCGGACCGCCGAGGTCCGCCCGGACGACGTGGTCGTCGAGGTCGGCCCGGGGCTGGGCTCGCTGACGCTCGCGCTGCTGGAGGCCGCCGACCGGGTCGTCGCCGTCGAGATCGACGACATCCTGGCGGCCGCGCTGCCCGCCACCATCGAGGCCCGCATGCCGGCGAAGAAGGACCGCTTCGCGCTGGTCCACTCCGACGCGATGCTCGTGACGGAACTGCCCGGTCCGGCTCCGACCGCGCTCGTCGCGAACCTGCCGTACAACGTGGCCGTGCCCGTCCTGCTGACCATGCTCGACCGTTTCCCCACCATCGAGCGGACCCTGGTGATGGTGCAGGCGGAGGTCGCCGACCGGCTGGCCGCAGAGCCGGGCAACAAGGTCTACGGGGTCCCCTCCGTCAAAGCCAACTGGTACGCGCACGTCAAGCGCGCCGGCGCCATCGGCCGCAAGGTCTTCTGGCCCGCCCCGAACGTCGACTCCGGTCTCGTCTCGCTGGTGCGGCGCACCGAACCGATCAAGACCACCGCCACGAAGGCCGAGGTCTTCGCGGTCGTCGACGCCGCGTTCGCGCAGCGCCGCAAGACGCTGCGCGCCGCGCTGGCCGGCTGGGCCGGCTCGGCGGCGGGCGCGGAGGCCGCGCTGGTCGCCGCCGGCATCTCGCCGCAGGCGCGCGGCGAGTCCCTGACGGTCGAGGAGTTCGCCGCGATCGCCGAGCACAAGCCCGCGATGGAGAGGCCCGCACTGTGAGCGCGCGCACGACGGGTGTGACCGTACGGGTCCCCGCGAAGGTCAACGTGCAGCTGGCGGTGGGCGCGGCCCGGCCCGACGGCTTCCACGACCTGGCCAACGTCTTCCTCGCCGTCTCCCTGTTCGACGAGGTCACGGCCACCCCGGCCGACACACTGACGGTGACCTGCGAGGGCCCCGACGCCGACCAGGTCCCGCTGGACCGCACCAACCTCGCGGCACGGGCGGCCGAGATCCTCGCGGCCCGCCACGGCATCGAGCCCGCCGTCCACCTCCACATCGCGAAGAACATCCCGGTGGCGGGCGGCATGGCGGGCGGCAGCGCGGACGGCGCGGCGGCCCTGCTGGCCTGCGACACCCTGTGGGGTCTGGACACCCCGCGCGCGGAACTCCTCGACATCTGCGCGGAGCTCGGCAGCGACGTCCCCTTCAGCCTCGTCGGCGGGGCCGCGCTCGGCACGGGCCGCGGTGAGCTGCTGACCCCGGTGGCCGCGGGGGCGTTCCACTGGGTGTTCGCGGTGGCCGACGGGGGGCTGTCCACCCCGGCGGTGTTCCGCGAGTTCGACCGGCTCACCGCCGAGCGGGAGGTCCCGGCCCCCGAAGCCTCCCCGGCGCTTCTCGCGGCCCTGGCCTCGGGCGATCCGGACGCGCTGGGCGCTGCGCTGGCCAATGACCTCCAGGCTGCGGCGCTTTCCCTCCGGCCGTCCTTGGCGGACACGCTGTCGGCGGGCACCGGAGCCGGGGCGCTGGCCGCGCTGGTCTCCGGGTCGGGCCCCACGACGGCCTTCCTGGTCGCGGACCGGGAGTCGGCCGAGAAGGTGGCCGCGGCGCTGGAGGCGTCGGGCACGTGCCGTGCCACGCGTGTGGCGAGCTCGCCGGCCCCGGGCGCCACGGTCCTGCCGTCCTGACCCCGGTCTTGAAGCCCCGCCGGCGTTTGAGGCGCGGGCGCGGAGCGCCGTAAGGGGTCTGGGGCGGAGCCCCGGTACCCAGGCGGGAATTGAGTATCCGCACCCTGTCGGGAGGCGGCCCGCGCGGGCGACCGTGGTCCCATGACAGCCAGCGCACGCGACCTCGCCCTCGCCACCCCGCCCGGCCGGGACCGGTACGTCGACCTGCTGCGCGCCGCCTCGCTCGGCACCGTCATCGCCGGGCACTGGCTGATGGCCGCCGTAAGCGGCGACGGGATAGGGAACCTGCTCGCCCTCGTGCCCGGCCTCCAGGTGCTCACCTGGGGGCTGCAGGTCATGCCGGTGTTCTTCTTCGTCGGCGGGTTCTCGCACGCCCTGTCCTACCGCTCCCTGGCCCGCCGCAGCGACCCCGCGGCCTCCGTCTACGCCGCCTTCCTCCGGGCCAGGCTCCGGCGGCTGTTGCGCCCGACCCTCGTCTTCGTCCTGGTGTGGGCCGCCGCCGCGCTCGCCGTGCAGCTCGCCGGGCACGGCGGCGGCCGGCTGACCGGGGCCGCGCTGCGGATGGTCACCCAGCCGCTGTGGTTCATCGGCATCTACCTGGCGATGGTCGCCTTCACCCCGCCCCTGCTGAAGCTGCACGAGCGCCACGGCTGGACCGCCTTCGCCGCGCTGGCCGGGTCGGCCGCGCTGGTCGACGTACTGCGCTTCGCCTTCGGCGTGCCCTACGTCGAGTTCCTGAACTTCGCCCTCGTCTGGCTCGCCGTCCACCAGCTCGGCTTCCTGCGCGCCGACGGCCGGATCCGCCGGCCCGCCCTCCTCGCCGCCGCGGGTCTGGCCGGGGCCGTCCTCCTGGTGGCGTACGGCCCGTACCCGCTGTCCATGGTCGGGATGCCCGGCGAGAAGGTGTCCAACATGGCGCCGCCCACCCTCGCCCTGCTCGCGCACGGCATGTGGCTCGTCGGCGCCGTCCAGCTGCTCGCCCGGCCCGCCGCCGCCTGGCTGGACCGGCCCCGCGTCTGGCGCGGGGTGGTCGCCGCCAACGGCGTCGCCATGACCGCCTTCCTGTGGCACCTCACCGCCATGCTCGGCGTGTACGGGGCCCAGCTCGCCCTCGGCCTGGACCTGCCGGCCCCGGCCGGCGCCGCCTGGTGGGCGCAGGTCCCCGTACGGATCCTGACCGCGTCGGCGCTGACGGCCGGCTTCGTCGCGCTGTTCCGCCGCTTCGAGGCCGCCCCGGCTGCTCCCGCCGCCCCGGCCGAGTCGCGCACCGGCACGGCGGGCGGCGCCGGCGGCCTCCTCGCCGCCCTCGGCATCACCCTGTGCCTGCTCGGCATCCTGGGCCTGTCCATGACCGGACTCGGCGGTCTGCTCGACGGGCACAGCGCCACCCTGATCGCCTTCCCGGTCACCGCTCCGGTCGCCATCGGGATGGCCCTCGCGGGCGCCCTGCTCGTGGAACGGTCAGCCCCGGCGCGGAGCGTTAGGCTGGGCAGCTGATCCACACCCTCCCCCAGAGTCCGTCCGGGGGTACCCCACCTGGAGCGCGTCTGATGGCCGTCAATCTGGTCAATGTCGAGGCAGTCAGCAAGGTGTACGGCACACGTACCCTGCTGGACAGCATCTCCCTCGGCGTGTCCGAGGGGGACCGGATCGGCGTGGTCGGCCGCAACGGCGACGGCAAGACCACCCTCATCCGCATGCTCGCCAAGCTGGAGGAGCCCGACACCGGCCGGGTCACCCAGTCCGGTGGCCTGCGCATGGGCGTCCTCACCCAGCACGACTCCCTCGATCCCAAGGCCACCATCCGCCACGAGATCATCCGGGACATGGCCGACCACGAGTGGGCCGGCAACGCCAAGATCCGCGACGTGCTCACCGGACTCTTCGGCGGCCTCGACCTGCCCGGCTTCGGCCAGGGACTCGACACCGTCATCGGCCCGCTCTCCGGCGGCGAGCGCCGCCGCATCGCCCTCGCCAAGCTGCTCATCGCCGACCAGGACCTCCTGATCCTCGACGAGCCCACCAACCACCTCGACGTCGAGGGCATCTCCTGGCTGGCCCAGCACCTCCAGGAGCGCCGCTCCGCGCTCGTCTGCGTCACCCACGACCGCTGGTTCCTCGACCAGGTCTGCACCCGCATGTGGGACGTGCAGCGCGGCGACGTGCACGAGTACGAGGGCGGCTACAGCGACTACGTCTTCGCCCGCGCCGAGCGCGACCGCATCGCCGCCACCGAGGAGTCCAAGCGGCAGAACCTGATGCGCAAGGAGCTGGCCTGGCTGCGCCGCGGCGCCCCCGCCCGGACCTCCAAGCCCCGCTACCGCATCGAGGCCGCCAACGAGCTCATCGCCGACGTGCCGCCGCCGCGCGACAAGTCCGAGCTGATGCGGTTCGCCAACGCCCGCCTCGGCAAGACGGTCTTCGACCTCGAGGACGTCGCCGTGCACGCCGGCCCCAAGGAACTGCTCAAGCACCTCACCTGGCACCTGGGCCCCGGCGACCGCGTCGGCCTCGTCGGCGTCAACGGCGCCGGCAAGACCTCCCTGCTGCGCGCGCTCGCCGAAGCCGCCCGCACCCAGGGCGACGTCCAGCCCGCCGCCGGCAAGATCACCGTCGGCAAGACCGTCAAGCTGGCCTACCTCTCGCAGGAGGTCGGCGAACTCGACCCGTCCCTGCGGGTCCTGGAGGCCGTGCAGCGCGTCCGTGACCGCGTCGACCTCGGCAAGGGCCGCGAGATGACGGCGGGCCAGTTGTGCGAGCAGTTCGGCTTCACCAAGGAGAAGCAGTGGACGCCGGTCGGCGACCTCTCCGGTGGCGAGCGGCGCCGGCTGCAGATCCTGCGCCTGCTGATGGACGAGCCCAACGTCCTCTTCCTCGACGAGCCCACCAACGACCTCGACATCGAGACCCTGACCCAGCTGGAGGACCTCCTCGACGGCTGGCCCGGCTCGATGATCGTGATCTCCCACGACCGGTTCTTCATCGAGCGCACCACCGACACGGTGATGGCGCTGCTCGGCGACGCGAGCCTGCGGATGCTGCCGCGCGGCCTGGACGAGTACCTGGAGCGCCGCCGGAGGATGATCGAGGCGGCCGCCCCGGCGGCCGTCCCGGCCACCGCCGCCGCGGCGGCGAAGACCGCCGCCTCGGTGGACTCCCGGGCCGCGAAGAAGGAACTCCAGAAGATCGAGCGGCAGCTGAACAAGCTCGCCGACCGCGAGGGCAACCTGCACGCCCAGATCGCCGAGAACTCCACCGACTACGACAAGGTGGCCAAGCTCGACGCGGAGCTGCGCGAACTGCTCGCGGACCGCGACGATTTGGAGATGCGCTGGCTGGAGCTGGCCGAGGAGGCCTAGATCCCCTCACCCCGCCGGGCCAACTGGCGGGATAACGACGGCGTCACGGGCCGGTCCTCCCTTGGGAACAGGGGGCGGACCGGCCCGGTGTTCGAGGGCCGTCAGTGATAGAAAGGTCATCCTCCCCGACCCGCCGAAGCCGAAAGCGTGCGCTGATGACCGAGCCGCCCCAGCCGCCGAACCAGCCACCGAGCCCCTCCGGTTACGGTCACCTGCCCGGCCCGCCGCAGCAGGGGTACGGATACCCGGCGCAGGGCGAGAACCCGTACGCACAGCAGGCCCCGTACGCGCAGCAGCCGCCCACCGTCCAGCAGCAGCCGCCGGGTTACGGCTACCCGCCGCCGCCCGGGATGCCCGGCATGCCCGGTGTGCCCGGCCCCGCCGGCGGCCCCGGCATGCCGCCGAAGAAGAAGCGGACCGCGCTGATCGCCGCCTCGGCCGCCGCGGCCGTCCTCGCCGTGGCCGTCGTCGGCTACTTCGGCCTGTCCGGGTCCGACGAGGACCCGAAGCCGCCCGTCGCGCAGGAGTCCACCGACGCCAAGCCCTCCGGCTCGCCCTCCGTGGACAAGGGAGACGGCAACGGCACCGGCGCCGGCGGCGACGGGGTCGACCTCAACTCCGGCCGCAAGCAGGGCGAGGACAAGGCCCTCTACCTCAAGACCGCGAAGGTCGACGGTCCCGGCATGGGCGTCGAGTCCGCGGGCCAGTGGGTCGTCGGCGACACCGTCGTCAAGAGCGTCTGGAAGTCCCTCAACGGCTACGCGGTCACCGACGGCAAGGAGAAGTGGACGCTCGCCTTCCCTGCCGCGATCTGCTCCGTCGCCCGGGGCACCACCGCCGAAGGCAAGACGGTCGTCATGTACCGCGACGGCGAGGGGGAGAACTCCTCCTGCACCCAGATGCGCGTCGTCGACCTCAAGACCGGCAAGGAGGTCTGGTCGAAGGAGGTGCCCAAGGAAGGGCTCTTCGACATCTTCACCAGCCCCACCCTGGCCATGACCGGCGACACCGTCGCCGTCAGCCGCGGCGGCACCGCCAGCGCCTTCAAGATCAGCAACGGTGACAAGCTCTTCGGGAGCGCCCTGGGCACCGGCTGCAAGCCCGACGGCTACGAAGCCGGCAACGGCAAGATGATCGCCCTCGCCACCTGCAGCGACGCGGACGCCAGCGCCGAGGTCCACGGGGTCGACCCCGTCAGCGGCCAGAAGAGCTGGGCCTTCCGGCTCCCCAAGAAGTACAAGGTCACCAGCATCTACTCGGTGGACCCGGTCGTCCTCGACATCGGCGACGAGGAGGCCAAGCAGCGCTCCATCGTGGTCCTGGGAGCCGACGGGAAGCAGACCGCCACCCTCGCCGGAGAGGGCAGCTTCGCGACCGGCTGCGGCGACACCGGCCTCTTCCGGGCCCTGACGACCTGTCCCTCGGCCGTCGTCGAAGCGGGCACCCTGTACCTCCCCACCGCGGCGGAGTCCGGCAAGGCCAACGAGATCGTCGCCTTCGACCTGGCCACCGGCAAGGCCAAGTGGCGCTCCCCGGCCGGCGACAAGCGCACCCTCACCCCGCTCAAGGCCGCCAACGGGCAGCTGATCGCCTACCGCAAGGCCGAGGAAGAACAGGGCGGCGAGGTCATCTCCATCCCGGCCGGCGGCGGCACCCCCACCGCACTCCTGCGCCACCCGTCGGGCCCCGCGGCGCCGATCGAGAGCTCCTTCCGCACCCCGAAGCTCGACTACGTGGACGGGCGGTTCTTCATCTCCGCCTCCCGCCTGCAGGCCAAGGGCACGGACGAGAAGCTCCTGATGGTCTTCGGCAAGTGACAACGCGTCCAACGAGCAGCCCACTGAGAGGCAAGAGCAGCCCATGAGTACCCCGCCGCCCCCCAGCCAGCCGCCGTCCGGCGGCTTCGGCGCGCCGCAGGACCCTCCGCCGGGCGGGTTCGGCGCACCCACGCCGCCCGCCGGACCGCCCGCCCCGCCGGCCGGACCGCCCGCGCCCGCGCAGCCGCCGGCCGCGCCGCCCGCGTACGGGTACCCGCAGACCGGCCCCGGCTACGGCTACCCGCAGCAGCCCGGCACCCCGCCGCCGTTCGGCGCCCCCGGCACCCCGCCGCCCTACGGCGCTCCGGGCGCTCCGGGCGCCCCGTCGTCCTTCGGCTCGGCAGGCGCCCCGGCGCCCGCCGCCCAAGGCCCGGCCGGCGGCGGCAACGACAAGCGCACCCAGCTGATGATCGTCGGCGCGGCCCTGCTGGCCATCGTCCTCATCGTCGGCGGCGGCCTCTGGTACGCCTCCGGCGACAGCGACGGTGACGGCAGGACGGACACCGCGGACAGCGGTCCCGCCAAGCCGGGGGACGACAAGTCCGAGCCCGGTGCGGGCGGCAGCGAGAAGGTGCCCTCCAACGTCAAGTCGAAGGTGATGGTCAACCAGCCGAGCCCGACGCCGGACGAGATGGTCCAGGTCCCCGGGTCCTGGCTGACCGAATCCACCTACGTCAAGTCCGACGTGTACAAGATCGTCGGCTACAACGTCGTCGACGGCGGGATGAAGTGGGAGATTCCCCTCCCCGGTGAGCTCTGCGGCGCGTCCCGGCACGTCACCGACAACAAGACCGCGGTGATCTTCCGTCCCACGAAGCCCACGGCGGAGGTCAAGTACCCGGCGTGCACCGAGGTCGGCGTCATCGACATGAACGCCGGCAAGCTCCTGTGGACCGGCCAGGCCAAGGGCGCCACCAGCGGTGACAAGCCCGTGTCCTACTACGAGGTCACCGTCAGCGGGCAGACGGTCGCCGCCGGCGGTCCCTCGGGCGGCGCCGCCTGGAGCCTCGCCGACGGCAAGTCCCTGTGGCTGCCCAAGGTCGACGGCGAAGGCTGCCGCGACGTCGGCTACGGCGGCGGCGAGGCCCTCGCCGTCATCCGCAGGTGCGGCCAGAGTTCCAACCAGACCCTGTACGCGCAGGCCCTCGACCCGAACACCGGCGCGCCGCAGTACTCGTACAAGCTCTCCGCGGGCATCGAGACCGCCGGCATCGTCTCCACCAAGCCCCTGATCGTCTCCGCCGACGTCGGCAAGACCGCCAAGAACGCCAGCGGCGTCAGCGACCTCTTCGTCATCGACAACGCGGGCCAGCTGAAGACGCGCATCTCGCTCTCCTCCGGCACCTTCGGCGGTGAGTGCCACACCGAGGTCGAGCGCTGCTCCGGGATGATCGTCGGCAACGGCAAGCTCTACCTGCCCTCCTACGAGCACCAGGGCAAGGACGCCTACGGCAAGACCAACGAGCTGCTCTCCTTCGACCTGGAGACCGGCAAGCAGACCACCGACCGCGCCGACGCGGGCGAGCGGTACAAGCTGTTCCCGCTGCGCATGGACGGCTCGAACGTCATCGCCTACAAGGAGCCCCCGTACGACAAGGGCGGCCAGATCGTCAGCATCGACGGCAAGACGATGAAGGAAACCGTCCTGATGGAGAACCCGTCGGACAAGACGACCCAGCGCATCGAGACGGCCTACTCGCCCGAATTCCACGAGTACCGCTACCACAACGGCAAGCTGTTCCTCGCCCGCACCTCGGTCAAGAAGCCGTACTCCGCCAGCTCCGACCCGGAGTTCATCTTCACCTCCTTCACCGCGAGCTGATCCGCCCGCCCGCCCGCCCGCCCGCACGACGCGCCGCGCGCCGCGGCGAGCCGCCGCAAGCCCCCGGAAGGTCCGCCTTCCGGGGGCTTCTGCGCGGTAACCCCCGCGCACCGTCGAACAAGCGTGTAGCTTGCCGGGTCAGAAGGGTGGGGGGTGGGTTCCGCAATGGGCGTACGGGTCGTGGTGGTCGACGAGCACCGGCTGCTGGCCGAGGCGCTGGCCTCTGCCCTGAAACTGCGCGGCCACCGGGTCCTGGCGGCCGCGGCCCCGGCCGCGGGCGCCGCCGAGCTGGTCATCGGACGCGCCCCCGAGGTGTGCCTGTTCGGGACGGCGAGCCCCGCCGAGGCCGGGGTCTTCGAGCCCGTGGCCCGCATCAAGCGGGAACGCCCGCAGATCGCCGTCGTCGTCCTCGGCCCGGTGCCGAGCCCGCGCGGGATCGCGGCCGCCTTCGCCGCCGGCGCCTCCGGGTACGTACGCCACGACGAGCGCATCGAGGGCGTGGAGCGGGCGCTGGCCAAGGCGCGGGCGGGCGAGGTGGCGATCGCCCCGCAGCTGCTGCAGGGGGCCTTCGCGGAGCTCCTGAACCCGGCCGCCCAGCCCGACGACGAGGGCAGCCGGCTGCTGCGGCTGCTCACCCCGCGCGAGGTGGAGGTGCTGGTGCGGGTCGCCGAGGGCGAGGACACCCGGCTGATCGCCGCGGGCATGGAGATCGCGCCGAGCACCGCCCGTACGCACGTGCAGCGGGTGCTGATGAAGCTGGGCGTGGGCTCGCGGCTGGAGGCGGCCGCGCTGGCCGCCCGTACCGGCCTGCTGGACCGGGCGCTGCCGGTGCGGCCGTCCGCCGCCGATTTCCCCGCGGGCGCCGAATCGGGTAAGCCAGTGTCCTAGCACGCGCACGCTCCCGCGCGTGCTCCCCCGCGAGAGGCAGTAGGCGAGTGAGCAAGTACCTGGTAACCGGTGGCGCCGGATACGTCGGCAGCGTGGTCGCGGCCCACCTCCTGGAGGCCGGCCACGAGGTCACCGTCCTCGACGACCTCAGCACCGGCTTCCGCGTCGGCGTCCCGGCGGGCGCCGCCTTCATCGAGGGCCGGATCCAGGACGCCGCCCGCCACCTGGACTCCTCCTACGAGGCGGTGCTGCACTTCGCGGCCTCCTCGCAGGTCGGCGAGTCCGTGGTGAACCCGGGCAAGTACTGGGAGAACAACGTCGGCGGCACGCTCGCCCTGCTCGGGGCGATGCGCGAGGCGGGCGTGCGCAAGCTGGTGTTCTCCTCCACCGCCGCCACCTACGGGGAGCCGACGGAGGGCCTGCTCACCGAGGCCTCGGTGACCGCGCCGACCAACCCGTACGGCGCCTCCAAGCTGGCCGTCGACCACATGATCGCGGGGGAGTGCGTGGCGCACGGCCTGGCCGCGGTCTCCCTGCGCTACTTCAACGTGGCCGGGGCGTACGGGGAGTTCGGCGAGCGGCACACGCCCGAGACGCACCTGATCCCGCTGGTCCTCCAGGTCGCGCTGGGCGAGCGCGAGTCGATCTCGGTGTTCGGCGAGGACTACCCGACCCCGGACGGCACCTGCGTGCGCGACTACATCCACGTCGCCGACCTGGCGGAGGCGCACCTGGCCGCCCTGCGGGTCGCCGCCGAGGGCGAGCACCTGATCTGCAACCTGGGCAACGGCAGCGGGTTCTCGGTCCGCGAGGTCGTCGAGACGGTCCGCAAGGTCACCGGCCGGGAGATCCCCGAGGTCGTCGCCCCGCGCCGGGCCGGCGACCCCGCGATGCTGGTCGCCTCCGCCCGCACGGCGCACGAGCGCCTCGGCTGGACCCCGAGCCGCTCGGACCTGACCGGCATCATCACGGACGCGTGGAACTTCGCCCGCACGCACACCGCCTGACCCACGGGTATCCCCCCGGAACACCGCTGTCCTGCGCGCCCCCCGCACCCTGTCCGGTGCGGGGGGCGCGTGCGTATGGGCCATGCGCTGCCGCCGGGCGCTGCGCGCGGGCGCCCGGCGTGCACACGCCGGGTGAATTGCCCCCCGTGCAACTGCCGGTGGCACGCGCCGGTACGGAAGCCGCCATCCGGACCGGTGGTACAGGTGATTTCAAGCCACCACAAAGGCGGTTCAGAACGCCTGCGCCGGAAAATCGCTGGGAAAACTTCTGCTATTCGGCCAACCGCGAGCGGCACCGGGCCCTACGCTGATGCGTGACACCGGTGGGGGCCGGTGTTGATTCAGGGGTCGAGACAAGTCGGGTACGACGTCCGGTCCGGGGTAGTGCAGAGGTGTCACGGCGGCGGCCGGGGCAGCTGCGGACCACCCGGTCCGGGCGCCGTACCCGCCGTCGTCCGTTCCCCTACCCTTGGGGGTTTTGTGGTTCGTATCCGGGTTCTCGTCGTCGACGATCACCGCATCTTCGCCGAATCGCTCGCAGCCGCGCTCGCGGCCGAGCCGGACGTGGACGTGTCCGCGGCCGGCAGCGGCCCCGCCGCCCTGCGCTGCCTCGAACGCGCGGTGGCCGAGGGCCGCCGCTTCGACGTCCTGCTGGTCGACGCCGATCTCGGCGCGGTCGCCGGGGCCGTGCCCGCCCAGCGGGAGTCGGGCTCGGGGCCGCCACCGCCCGGCTCGGACGGGATCGCGCTGGTCGCCGGGGTGCGGGTGACCCACCCCGGGGTCCGTACGGTCGTGCTCGCCGAGCGCGACGACCCCCGCCGGGCCGCGCACGCGCTACAGGCCGGGGCCTCGGGCTGGGTGGCGAAGGACTGCTCGCTCTCGCGGCTGCTGGCCGTCATCCGCGGGGTGCTGCGCGAGGAGACCCACCTGCCGCCCGCGCTGCTGACCGGAGTGCTCCGGGAGTTGACCGCGGCGCGCAAGCACCGCACGGACAGCGAACGGCTCGTGGAGTCGCTCACCCCGCGCGAACACGAGGTGTTGCGCTGCATGGTGGCGGGGCTGGGGCGCAAGGACGTGGCCGCGCGCCTGTTCCTGTCCCCGCACACCGTCCGCACGCACATGCAGAACGTGCTGGGCAAGCTCGGCGTGCACTCCACGCTGGCGGCGGTGGCGCTGGCCCGGCGGGCCGGCGTACGACCGGCCGACCTAGCCGGGGATGTTGTCGAACGGAGCGGTCAACTGGCGTAGCAGCCCGGCGAGATCACCGCGCTGGTTCTGCGAGAGCTGGGCGAGGATCGCCCGCTCCTGCGCCAGCAGCCCGGCGAGGGCCTGGTCCGCACGGTCCCGGCCCTCGGGGGTGAGCCGCACCAGGACCCCGCGGCGGTCGCTGGGGTCCGGGAGCCGCTCGACGAGGCCCTTCTTGGCGAGCCGGTCGATGCGGTTGGTCATGGTGCCGGAGGTGACCAGGGTCTGGGTCAGGAGCTGGCCGGGGGAGAGCTGGTAGGGCGCACCGGCCCGGCGCAGGGACGTCAGGACGTCGAACTCCCACGGCTCCAGGCCGTGCTCGGAGAAGGCCAGCCGGCGGGCGCGGTCGAGGTGGCGCGCGAGCCTGCTGACGCGGCTCAGTACCTCGAGCGGTTCCACGTCGAGGTCAGGGCGCTCCCGCCGCCATGCCGCCACCAGTCGGTCGACCTCGTCCTCCATGCCGATCAGTGTAAGGGGTCTGTCGATGTGAAGTCTCTTCATAACGAGTATCTTGACCACGAGTATCTTGACATCGAGATATAAATCGCGCGAGCATGGGGCATGGAGGGGGCCGGAACAGATTCCGCTTCCGACCGCCCCGCCAGCAGGGAGGCTCGAACATGTATTCCGATACCGCGCACTCGGGGACCCCCACGTCCACCGCGCCCTCCGCTCCCACTTGGGATCCCCAGCAGTACCTCCGGCACGCAGGCCACCGCACACGGCCCTTCCTCGACCTCCTCACCCGGATACCCGAGCTCCCCAACCGGCCCGCCCGCATCGCCGACCTCGGCTGCGGCCCCGGCAATGTCACCGCGCTCCTCGCCGACCGCTGGCCCGGCGCCCGCATCACCGGCTTCGACCTCTCCCCGGAGATGCTCCACCGCGCCACCCAGGAGCACGCCGGCCCCACCACCGGCGGCGGCAGCCTCGACTTCCGCCACGGAGACCTCGCCGGCTGGCTCCCCGAGGAGCCCTACGACCTGATCGTCTCCAACGCCGCCCTGCAGTGGGTCCCCGGCCACGCCGGCTCCTTCGGCGCCTGGATCAACGGCCTGCGCCCCGGCGGCACCTTCGCCTTCCAGATCCCCGGCAACTTCACCGCCCCCAGCCACGCCCTGCTCGCCGAACTGTGCGACACCCCGCGCTGGCGGCCCCGGCTCGCCGGCCACGGCGCCCGCTACATCCACCTCCTCGAACCCGCCGAATACCTTGCCCGGTTCACCGCGCTCGGCTGCGCCGCCGACGTCTGGGAGACCACCTACCACCAGCTGCTCCAGGGCCCCGACCCCGTACTCGACTGGGTCAAGGGCACCGCCCTGCGGCCCGTCCTCACCGCCCTCGGCGACGACCAGGACGCCGCGGACGCCTTCCTCACCGAATACCGAGACCGGCTGCGCGTGGCCTACCCGAGCGGGCCACGCGGCACCGTCTTCCCGTTCCGCCGGATCTTCGCCGTCGCCCGCAAGGAGGCCTGACCGTGCTCACCGCCGTCGACCACGTCCAACTCGCCGCGCCGCCGGACTCGGAGGACCGGCTCCGCGCCTTCTACACCGACGTCCTCGGCATGACCGAGATCCCCAAACCGCCCGTCCTCGCCGCGCGCGGGGGCTGCTGGTTCGCCGCCGGGCCCGTACAGCTGCACCTCGGCGTCGAGGAGGACTTCCGGCCCGCCCGCAAGGCCCACCCCGGACTGCGGGTGACCGGGATCGAGGCGTACGCGAACAGACTGGAGGAACGCGGTGCCAAGGTCGTCTGGGACGACGACCTGCCCGGCCACCGCCGCTTCTACTCCGAGGACCCCGTCGGCAACCGGCTCGAATTCCTTGAAGAGCACGCCCTGGAACCGCAGGCCCTGGAAGAGTGCGGCTGACCCGGCCCGCACCACACGACGGCGCCCCGCCACCGAGTGTCCGGTGGCGGGGCGCCGTCGTACGCGCGCCGCGGTGCTCAGCTCTTGCGGCGGCCCACCAGCTGCGGCTTCGACTCCAGCCCGTCCAGCCCGTGCCAGGCCAGGTTGACCAGGTGCGCGGCCACCTCCGCCTTCTTCGGCTTGCGGACGTCCAGCCACCACTGCCCGGTCAGCGCCACCATCCCGACCAGCGCCTGCGCGTACAGCGGCGCCAGCTTGGGGTCAAAGCCCCGCGCCTTGAACTCCAGACCCAGGATGTCCTCGACCTGCGTGGCGATGTCACTGATCAGCGAGGCGAAGGTGCCGGTCGACTGCGCCACGGGGGAGTCCCGGACCAGGATCCGGAAACCGTCGGTGTACGACTCGATGTAGTCCAGCAGCGCGAACGCCGCCTGCTCCAGCAGCTCCCGCGGATGCCCGGCCGTCAACGCCCCGGTCACCCCGTCCAGCAGCTGGCGCATCTCCCGGTCCACGACCACCGCGTACAGCCCCTCCTTGCCCCCGAAGTGCTCGTACACCACCGGCTTGGACACCCCGGCCTTCGCCGCGATCTCCTCCACCGACGTGCCTTCGAAGCCCTTCTCCGCGAACAGGGTCCGGCCGATGTCCAGCAGCTGCTGGCGCCGCTCCGCGCCCGTCATCCGCACCCGGCGGCCGCGCCGGGGCTTGTCACCGCTGGAATTACCGCCGTCGATCGCCACGCCCCCCATCATGCCGCTTTCGCGTCGCTTTCCCTGCGTCGGGCGTCGATGCGGGCCGGCGACGGCCAGCGCACGTCCGTGGCCCAGCCCAGCTGCTCGCACCAGCGGATCAGCCGGGCGCTGGAGTCGACCTGGCCGCGCAGCACGCCGTGGCGCGCCGAGGTCGGATCGGCGTGGTGCAGGTTGTGCCAGGACTCCCCGCAGGAGAGCACCGCCAGCCACCACACGTTGCCGCTGCGGTCGCGGGACTTGAACGGCCGCTTGCCCACCGCGTGACAGATCGAGTTGATCGACCACGTCACGTGGTGCAGCAGCGCGACCCGCACCAGCGAGCCCCAGAAGAACGCCGTGAACGCGCCCCACCAGGACATCGTCACCAGACCGCCCACCAGCGGCGGGATCGCCAGCGACAGCATCGTCCAGAAGATGAAGTCGCGCGAGATCCGCCGGATCGCCGGGTCCTTGATCAGGTCGGGGGCGTACTTCTGCTGATCGGTCTGCTCCTCGTCGAAGAGCCAGCCGATGTGCGCCCACCACAGCCCCTTCATCAGGGCCGGCAGCGTCTCCCCGAACCGCCACGGCGAATGCGGGTCACCCTCGTGGTCGGAGTACTTGTGGTGCTTGCGGTGGTCCGCCACCCAGCGCACCAGCGGCCCCTCCACCGCCATCGAACCCATCACGGCCAGGGCGATCCGCAGCGGCCGCTTCGCCTTGAAGGAACCGTGCGTGAAGTAGCGGTGGAAACCGATGGTGATGCCGTGGCAGGCCAGGAAGTACATGAAGACCATCAGGCCCACGTCCAGCCAGCTCACCCCCCAGCCCCACGCCAGCGGGATCGCCGCCAGCAGGGCCACGAAGGGAACGGTGATGAACAGCAGCAGAGCGATCTGCTCGATGGACCGCTTGTTCTCGCCGCCGAGAGTCGCGGACGGCGCAGTTGTCTCGGAGGGTGCCGAGGCGCCCTCGATCAGATCGGGACTGGTGGTCATGGGTGTCCCCTGGGGGGTGAGAGAAGTCGGCAGGCTCCCTGATTACGAACCCTACGGACCCGTAACCTACGGCATCGTAAGTATGGCAAAGCCGGGTCCCGTGGCAAGAGGAGCGCGGCCGGGGTGAAGACGCGCACGCCGACAGGGCGCGCGCCGCCTGGTGAGACGTCTGCCCGGGCACACGCGTGGGACACCTATCCTGGTCCCGTCGGACAGCGCGGTCCGCACGGGCAGCCCGAGCTGCGCATCGGGAGCGACGATCCCCCGGACGCAAGTCCGCAGGGCATCGGAGCGCGCGGCCGGCAGCCCACCGCCCAGTAGCGCTCGAACACTGCAAGGAGCCGCACCTGTGAGCAGTGCTGACCAGGCCCCCCAGGGCCAGGCCCCCGTCACCCAGGCCGCCACCGCCAACGCGGAGCTGCGCGCGGACATCCGCCGCCTCGGCGACCTCCTCGGGGAGACCCTCGTACGCCAGGAGGGTCAGGAACTCCTCGACCTCGTCGAAAAGGTGCGCGCCCTCACCCGCACGGACGGCGAGGCCGCCGCCGAGCTGCTCGGCGACACCGACCTGGAGACCGCCGCCAAGCTCGTACGCGCCTTCTCCACCTACTTCCACCTCGCCAACGTCACCGAGCAGGTGCACCGCGGCAAGGAACTGCGCGCCCACCGTGCCGCCGAGGGCGGGCTCCTCGCCCGCACCGCCGACATGCTGAAGGACGCCGACCCCGAACACCTGCGCGAGACGGTCAAGAACCTCAACGTCCGCCCCGTCTTCACCGCGCACCCCACCGAGGCGGCCCGCCGCAGCGTCCTCAACAAGCTGCGCCGCATCGCCGCCCTGCTGGAGGAGCCCGTCACCGGCGCCGGCGACCGCCGCCGCCACGACCTGCGGCTCGCCGAGAACATCGACCTCGTCTGGCAGACCGACGAACTGCGCGTGGTCCGCCCCGAGCCCGCCGACGAGGCCCGCAACGCCATCTACTACCTCGACGAGCTGCACGCCGGCGCCGTCGGCGACGTCCTCGAAGACCTCGCCGCCGAGCTCCAGCGCGTCGGCGTCGAGCTGCCCGCCGGCACCCGCCCGCTCACCTTCGGCACCTGGATCGGCGGCGACCGCGACGGCAACCCCAACGTCACCCCCGACGTCACCCGCGACGTGCTGATCCTCCAGCACGAGCACGGCATCACCGACGCACTCGAACTCATCGACTTCCTGCGCGGACTCCTCTCCAACTCCATCCGCTACACCGGGGCCACCGAGGAACTCCTCGCCTCCCTCCAGGCCGACCTGGAACGCCTCCCCGAGATCAGCCCGCGCTACAAGCGGCTGAACGCCGAGGAGCCCTACCGCCTCAAGGCCACCTGCATCCGGCAGAAGCTCCTCAACACCCGCGAGCGCCTCGCCAAGGGCACCCCGCACGAGGAGGGCCGCGACTACCTCGGCACCGCCGAACTGCTCACCGACCTCACCCTCATCCAGACCTCCCTGCGCGAACACCGCGGCGCCCTCTTCGCCGACGGCCGCATGGACCGCACGATCCGCACCCTGGCCGCCTTCGGCCTCCAGCTCGCCACCATGGACGTACGCGAGCACGCCGACGCCCACCACCACGCGCTCGGCCAGCTCTTCGACCGCCTCGGCGAGGAGTCCTGGCGCTACGCCGACATGCCCCGCGACTACCGCGGCAAGCTCCTCGCGAAGGAGCTGCGCTCCCGTCGGCCCCTCGCGCCCACCCCGGCGCCCCTCGACGCCGCCGGGCAGAAGACCCTCGGCGTCTTCCTCGCGATCAAGGACGCCTTCGAGAAGTTCGGCCCCGAGGTCATCGAGTCCTACATCATCTCGATGTGCCAGGGCGCCGACGACGTCTTCGCCGCCGCGGTACTGGCCCGCGAGGCCGGCCTCATCGACCTGCACGGCGGCTGGGCCAAGATCGGCATCGTCCCGCTCCTGGAGACCACCGACGAGCTGCGCGCCGCCGACGTCATCCTCGACGAGATGCTCGCCGACCCCTCCTACCGGCGCCTCGTCTCCCTGCGCGGCGACGTCCAGGAGGTCATGCTCGGCTACTCCGACTCCAGCAAGTTCGGCGGCATCACCACCAGCCAGTGGGAGATCCACCGCGCCCAGCGCCGGCTGCGCGACGTGGCCCACCGCTACGGGGTGCGCCTGCGCCTCTTCCACGGCCGCGGCGGCACCGTCGGCCGCGGCGGCGGCCCCTCGCACGACGCGATCCTCGCCCAGCCCTGGGGCACCCTGGAGGGCGAGATCAAGGTCACCGAACAGGGCGAGGTCATCTCCGACAAGTACCTGGTCCCCTCGCTGGCCCGCGAGAACCTCGAACTGACCGTGGCGGCCACCCTGCAGGCCTCCGCCCTGCACACCGCGCCGCGCCAGTCCGACGAGGCCCTCTCGCGCTGGGACGCGGCCATGGACGTCGTCTCCGACGCCGCCCACGCCGCGTACCGCGCGCTCGTCGAGGACCCGGACCTCCCGTCGTACTTCTTCGCCGCGACCCCCGTCGACCAGCTCGCCGACCTCCACCTGGGCTCGCGGCCCTCGCGCCGCCCCGACTCGGGCGCCGGCCTCGACGGTCTGCGCGCCATCCCGTGGGTCTTCGGCTGGACCCAGTCCCGCCAGATCGTCCCCGGCTGGTACGGGGTCGGCTCGGGCCTCAAGGCCCTGCGCGAGGCCGGACAGCAGGACGCCCTCACGGAGATGGGCGAGCGCTGGCACTTCTTCCGCAACTTCCTGTCCAACGTCGAGATGACGCTGGCCAAGACCGACCTGCGGATCGCCCGCCACTACGTCGACACCCTCGTGCCCGACCACCTCAAGCACGTCTTCGCGCGCATCGAGGCCGAGCACGAGCTCACCGTCAACGAGGTCCTGCGCATCACCGGCGGCAGCCGTCTGCTGGACTCCAACCCGGTCCTCCAGCAGACCTTCGCCGTCCGCGACGCCTACCTCGACCCCATCTCCTACCTCCAGGTCTCCCTCCTGGCCCGTCAGCGCGCGGCCGCCGCCCGCGGCGAGGAGGCCGACCCCCTCCTGGCGCGCGCCCTGCTGCTCACCGTGAACGGTGTGGCCGCGGGCCTGCGCAACACCGGCTGAGTCCCCGGACCCGGACATGACGGAGCCCCCGCACCGACCGGTGCGGGGGCTCCGTCATGTCCGTCAGGAGTTGTACGTGGACTGCGCGCGCTCCAGGCCCTCCTGGATGAGGCACTCCACCGAGTCGGCGGCCCGGTCCACGAACCAGTCCAGCTCCTTGCGCTCCGTGGACGAGAAGTCCTTCAGGACGAAGTCCGCGACCTGCATCCGGCCCGGCGGCCGGCCGATGCCGCAGCGGACCCGGTGGTAGTCCGGGCCCATCGACTTCGTCATCGACTTCAGACCGTTGTGGCCGTTGTCCCCGCCGCCCAGCTTCAGGCGCAGCGTCGGGTAGTCGATGTCCAGCTCGTCGTGGATCGCGACGATCCGGTCCAGCGGCACCTTGTAGAAGTCGCGCAGGGCCGTCACCGGGCCGCCGGAGAGGTTCATGTACGTCATCGGCTTGGCCAGCACCACCCGGCGGTTCGCCGGTCCGGGCGCGCCGATGCGGCCCTCGACCACCTGGGCCCGGGCCTTGTGCGCCTTGAACTTCCCGCCGATCCGCTCCGCCAGCAGGTCGGCCACCATGAAGCCGATGTTGTGGCGGTTGCCCGCGTACTCCGGTCCGGGGTTGCCGAGGCCGACGATCAGCCAGGGTGCCGCGTCGTCCGACATCAAAAGCTCCTTAAGGCCTTGAACGAAGACGACCGCCGTCCCGCTCCAGTGGAGCCGGACGGCGGTCGGTCAGCAACTGCTGAGGGGGGAAGGCGAGGCTCAGGCCTCGGTGCCCTCGGCGGCCTCGGCGGCCGGCTCCTCGGCCTGCGGGGCCACGACCTGCAGGACGGCGATGTCGCCGTCGACGGCCAGGGTGGTGCCCGCCGGGAGGACCAGGTCCTTGGCGTGGATGGTGGCGCCGGCCTCGAGGCCCGCGATGGAGACGGTGACCTCGGTCGGGATGTGGGTGGCCTCGGCCTCGACGGAGATCGTGTTCTGGAGGGTCTCCAGCATGTTGCCGCCGGCGGCCAGCTCGCCCTCGGTGACGATCGCGACGTCGACGGTGACCTTCTCGCCCTTCTTGACGATCAGGAAGTCGACGTGGGAGATCGAGCGCTTCAGCGGGTGCTTCTGCACGGCCTTCGGGATGACCAGCTCGGTGCCGGCGTCGCCGAGGTCCAGGGAGATCAGGACGTTCGGGGTGCGCAGCGCCAGCTGAAGGGCGTGGGCGTCGACGTTGACGTGCTTCGGGTCGGTGCCGTGGCCGTAGATGACGGCGGGGGTCAGGGCGTCACGACGGGCCTGACGGGCAGAGCCCTTGCCGAACTCGGTGCGGACCTTGGCGGAAAGCTTGACCTCGGACATGCTCACTCCTCGTGGGGTGACGGAAAAAGGACGACAGTCACCCGGCCGGAACGGCCTGCTACGAAGAGCGCGTCGATAACGGAGCATCCGTACCGGAAAAAGGTACGGCCTCCCTCGCCGAGCAACTCATGGAGTGTACCCGGCAGGGGAGGCCGTACCAAAAAGGATCTACCGCGGAGCGGTTACTGCTGCTCTTCGAAGAGGCTGGTGACCGAACCGTCCTCGAAGACCTCGCGCACCGCGCGCGCGATCATCGGGGCGATCGAGAGCACCGTGATCTTGTCGAGCTCCAGGTCGGACGGGTCCGGCAGGGTGTTCGTGAACACGAACTCGCTGACCTTGGAGTTCTTCAGGCGGTCGGCCGCCGGGCCCGACAGGATGCCGTGCGTGGCCGTCACGATGACGTCCTCGGCGCCGTGCGCGAAGAGCGCGTCGGCCGCGGCGCAGATGGTGCCACCGGTGTCGATCATGTCGTCGACCAGGACGCAGACGCGGCCCTTGACCTCACCGACGACCTCGTGGACGGTCACCTGGTTGGCGACGTCCTTGTCGCGGCGCTTGTGCACGATGGCCAGCGGCGCGTCCAGGCGGTCGCACCAGCGGTCGGCGACGCGCACGCGGCCGGCGTCCGGGGAGACGATCGTCAGCTTGGTGCGGTCCACCTTGGCGCCCACGTAGTCCGCGAGGACGTTCAGGGCCGAGAGGTGGTCCACCGGGCCGTCGAAGAAGCCCTGGATCTGGTCCGTGTGCAGGTCGACCGTGAGGATGCGGTCCGCACCCGAGGTCTTCAGCAGGTCCGCGACCAGGCGGGCCGAGATCGGCTCGCGGCCCTTGTGCTTCTTGTCCTGGCGGGCGTACCCGTAGGACGGGATGATCACGGTGATGGAGCGCGCCGACGCGCGCTTCAGCGCGTCGATCATGATCAGCTGTTCCATGATCCACTTGTTGATCGGAGCCGTGTGGCTCTGGATCAGGAAGCAGTCCGCGCCGCGAGCCGACTCCTGGAAGCGAACGTAGATCTCACCGTTCGCGAAGTCGAAAGCCTTGGTCGGCACGAGGCCGACTCCCAGCTGGTGCGCGACCTCCTCGGCCAGCTCGGGGTGGGCGCGGCCGGAGAAGAGCATCAGCTTCTTCTCGCCGGTCGTCTTGATCCCGGTCACAGCACTGTCTCCTCAGACGTGTTGAAGCTGCTCGCCCCCATGTGCGTCCGTCCCGCACACGGTGAGCCAGCCGAATTGCGTGCACCTATCACGGTACGCCGTCGCGGGCGTACCTGTTTCCGGTCAGTTCACCTCAGTGGCGCTCGGAATCCTCCGAGGCCGCCGACTGCGCCGCCGTGGCGGCCGCGCTTCCCGGACGCTTGCGGGCCACCCAGCCCTCGATATTCCGCTGCTGGCCGCGGGCCACGGCCAGCGCACCGGGCGGCACATCCTTGGTGATCACGGATCCGGCCGCCGTGTAGGCGCCGTCCCCGATCGTGACGGGAGCCACAAACATGTTGTCCGAGCCCGTCTTGCAGTGTGAGCCGACGGTGGTGTGGTGCTTGTGCTCACCGTCGTAGTTCACGAAGACGCTCGCCGCGCCGATGTTCGTGTACTCGCCGATCGTCGCGTCGCCCACGTAGGACAGGTGCGGCACCTTGGTGCCCTCGCCGATCGTCGCGTTCTTCATCTCGACGTACGTGCCGGCCTTGGCCTTCGCGCCGAGGTCCGTGCCCGGACGCAGGTACGCGAACGGCCCCACGGTCGCCTGCGGACCCACGACCGCGCTCTCCGCGACCGTGTTGTCCACCCGGGCGCCCGCGCCCACCGTGGTGTCCTTCAGCCGGGTGTTCGGGCCGACCTCGGCGCCCTCGGCGATGTGCGTGGCGCCCAGGAGCTGGGTGCCGGGGTGCACGAGCGCGTCCTGCCCGAAGGTGACGGTCACGTCCACGAAGGTGCTCGCCGGGTCGACGACCGTCACGCCCGCGAGCATGGCCTGCTCCAGCAGGCGCGCGTTCAGCAGCGCGCGGGCCTCGGCCAGCTGGACGCGGTTGTTGATCCCGAGGATCTGGCGGTGGTCGCTGCCGACGGCCGCGCCGACGCGGTGCCCGGCCTCGCGCAGGATGCCGAGGACGTCGGTGAGGTACTCCTCGCCCTGGCTGTTGTCGGTGCGGACCTTGCCGAGCGCGTCGGCGAGCAGGCTGCCGTCGAAGGCGAAGACGCCGGAGTTGATCTCGCGGATCGCCCGCTGGGCGTCGGTGGCGTCCTTGTGTTCGACGATGGCCGTCACGGCGCCGCCGGCGTCCCGGACGATCCGCCCGTAGCCGGTGGAGTCCGGCACCTCGGCCGTGAGCACGGTGACCGCGTTGCCGTCGGCCTCGTGCGTCGCCGCCAGCCGCGCCAGCGTCTCGCCGGTCAGCAGCGGGGTGTCGCCGCAGACGACGATCACGGTCCCGTCGACCGGGCCGCCGAGCTCTTCGAGGGCCATGCGGACGGCGTGCCCGGTGCCGTTCTGCTCGTACTGGACGGCGGTGCGGACGCCGGCGTCGACGCCGGCCAGGTGCGCGGTGACCTGCTCCCGGGCGTGCCCGACGACCACGACGAGGTGGGTGGGGTCCAGCTCACGGGAGGCGGCGACCACGTGACCGACGAGCGAGCGCCCGCAGATCTCGTGCAGAACCTTGGGAGTGGCCGACTTCATGCGGGTGCCTTCACCCGCTGCGAGTACGACGACGGCTGCCGGGCGGTTGGCGCTCACGGGGATGCCCTTCGGCTTCGGGGGTGGACCCGTGAAGGATACCGGGGTGTAAAGGAGCCGAAACGAGGGCGGTAAGGGAGCCGAAATGAAGGCGGGTCCCGACCGATGGTCAGGACCCGAGGGGCTGTGCAGCTCCCCTGTCAGGACTCGAACCCGAACATAAGGCACCAAAAGCCTCAGTGCTGCCAATTACACCACAGGGGATGGTAAATCAGGCCGAATCGGACGGTTTGCTGATCCGATCAAGCTGGCCGTCCCTACTATGCCGTACCACCCGGCCTCAATGCGACGGTACCCGTGTCCGCCGTTTCGGAGGCGGGGAATTGCCGGGGCCCCCGCGGAGGCCGCCCGTACGCTGGACGGCATGACCAGTACGGGGGAAGTGGAAGGCCGCGCTGGGCCGCCGTTGTGGTGGGCGCGGCGCCGGGATGCCGTGGCGGACGTGGCGCTCGCCGGGGTGTCCGCCGTGGAGTGCGCGTGGGAGGGCGTGACCTTCGCCCGTGAGACGGGGCTGCCGACCGCGGTCGGTGTGGCCTTCGGGCTCGTGGTGGGGGCCACGCTCGTGCTGCGGCGGCGCTGGCCGATCGCCGTGGTGCTCGTGGGCATCGCCGTGGCGCCGGCCGCGATGGGATTCCTGCTCTCGGTGGTGGGGATGTACTCGCTCGCCTCCTCCGAGGTGCCCCGGCGGATCATCGCGACCCTGGCCTCGATGTCGCTGGTCGCGACCTTCGTGGTGATGTACCTGCAGACCCGCGGGGACGTCGAGGCCGATCCGAAGCTCGTGGTCGCGCTCTCAGGGTTCGTCGCGGTGGCGCTGACCGTGCCGCCCCTGCTGCTCGGGCTCTACATCGGGGCCCGGCGGCGGTTGATGGAGAGCCTGCAGGAGCGGGCGGACTCGCTGGAGCGGGAGCTGTCGCTGCTGGCGGACCGGGCGGAGGAACGGGCCGAGTGGGCCCGCACGGAGGAGCGGACCCGCATCGCGCGGGAGATGCACGACGTGGTCGCGCACCGGGTGTCGCTGATGGTGGTGCACGCGGCCGCGCTGGAGGCGGTGGCGACGAAGGACCCGGCGCGGGCGGCGAAGAACGCGGCGCTGGTGGGGGACATGGGGCGGCAGGCGTTGACGGAACTGCGGGAGATGCTCGGCGTGCTGCGGGCTGCGCCCAAGCCGGCGGTGGCGGTGGGGGTGGCCGCCGGTGCGGGTGCGGGTGCGGCTGCGGTGGCCGCCGTGCCGGTCGCTCCGGTCGCGCTCGTGGGGGGTGCGGAGGAAGGGCCCTCGCTCGACGAGCTGGAGGTGCTGGTCGGGCAGTCGCGGGCGGCCGGGATGGTCGTGGAGATGCTGGTGCAGGGCGAGGGGGCGGGCTACGCGGCGGAGGTCGAGCAGACGGCGTTCCGCGTGGTGCAGGAGGCGCTGACCAACTGCCACAAGCACGCTCCCGGGGCGCGGGTCGTGGTGCGGCTCGCGCATCGGGACGGGGAGGTGGCGATGCAGGTGGAGAACGGGCCGTGCGAGGGGAAGGCGGACGGGGTCGGGCTGCCGAGCGGGGGGAACGGGCTGGTCGGCATGCGGGAGCGGGTGCTCGGGCTGGGCGGGGTCTTCGTGTCCGGGCCGACGGACGCGGGTGGGTTCAGGGTGTCGGCGGTCCTGCCGGTTCGCTAGGCGCGGCCTCGGCGGGGGCCGGTGTGCCGGTGCGGCGCCGCTGCGGGGGCGCTGCCCCCGGACCCCCGCGCCTCAAACGCCGGCGGGGCTGGGTTTGGTCGGGTGCGGCGGGGACCGGTCGGCTGCGCCGCTCGGGCGGGGTGCGGTGGGGGCCGGTTGTGCCGGGGCCGGGCGCGCGCCGGGGTGTCTCCTCGGGCGCCGAACGTGTCGGGAGGTCGGAGAGCTCGGCGGCAGTGCGTTCGGCACCCTGCGGGGATCACCCCGACACACACCCGACCCCGCCCCAACCGGCCCGCTTCGGCCGCACCAAATCCAGCCTCGCCGCACCAAATCCAGCCCCTCCGGCGTTTGAGGCGCGGGGTGCGGGGCGGAGCCCCGATCTTTGAGCGGCACTATCCCGCTTCGCCGCACCACCTCCGACTTGGCTGCATCCTCCGGCTTGGCCGCGCAAATCCAGCCCCTCCGGCGTTTGAGGAGCGGGGTGCGGGGCGGAGCCCCGATCTTTGAGCGGCACCATCCGGCTTCGCCGCACCACCTCCGACTTGGCTGCATCATCCGGCTTGGCCGCGCAAATCCAGCCCCTCCGGCGTTTGAGGAGCGGGGTGCGGGGCGGAGCCCCGATCTTTGAGCGGCACTATCCCGCTTCGCCGCACCACCTCCGGCTTGGCCGCGCAAATTCAGCCCCTCCGGCGTTTGAGGAGCGGGGTGCGGGGCGGAGCCCCGATCTTTGGGCCGCGCTATCCGGCTTGGCCGCACCACCTTCGGCTTCGCCGCACCAAATTCAGCCTCGCCGGCGTTTGAGGCGCGGGGTGCGGGGCGGAGCCACGGCGCCATTCGGGTTCGCCGCACTAGTCCGGCCCCGCAGGGAAGGGGCGGGTCAGGTCGTCGTGAGGCGGGTGGGTTGGAGGCCGGTCAGGAGGAGGGTGAGGGCTTCGTCGAGGGTGGAGCCGAGGTACCAGTCGCCGGTGTGGTCGATGCCGTAGACGCGGCCCTCGCGGTCGAGGGCGAGGTGGGAGCCGCCGTCGGCCTCGACGCCGAGCGGGCAGAGCTGGGTGGACAGGGCCCGGCCGAGGTCGGCGAAGGTGCGGGCGAGGTGGAGACCCGTGAGCGGGTCGAGCCGGACCGGGGTGGGGGCGATCTGGCGGCCGGGTCCGGGGGCGGTGACGGTGAGGCCGCCGAATTCGGCCCAGGCCTCGACGGCGGCGGGGAAGACGGTGTGCCGGTGTCCGGCGGGGGTGGTGTGGTCCCGGAGCGCGTCGGCCCAGTACTCGGCCTGCTTGATGTCCCAGCGGCCGGGTTCCCAGCCGGCCGTGCGCAGGGCGGAGTCCACGGCGACCGGGAAGCGGGTGGCCGAGGAGCGGTCGTAGGAGGCGGAGGTGGGGGTCATGGCTACTCGGCTGGGGTGAGGTCGACGGGGCGTACGCCGAAGTGGGCGAGGAGGGCGTCGCAGGAGCGGCAGGGCGGTGCGTAGCTGCCGTGGAGGGGGTCGCCGTCCTCGCGGATGTGGCGCGCGGTGATCTTGGAGTGCTTGAGCGAGCGGCGGGCCTCGCTCGCGGAGAGCGGTTTGCGGGAGGCGCGCCGGGAGCGGGCCGCCTCGACGGCGGCGAGGTGGCGGGAGAGCAGTATCGCCTCGGGACACCGGCCGGTGAATCGTTCGCGCTGGCCGCTCGTGAGGGTGTCGAGGAAGTCCTGGACGAGGGGATGGAGTACGGGGGGCTGGTCGGCCTTGCCGGCGGTGCCGGTGAGGGTTTCGCCGCGTACGGAGAGGGCGGCGGCCACGGTGGGGAGGATGCCGTCGCGGCGGAAGCGCAGGACGGGGACGACGGGGCGGCCGTCGGTGCTGCTCCAGCGCAGGCGGGGGTCGCCGGCGGGGCCGGCCGCCTCGCCGGCCGGGCCCGCGGCTGCCGGCGTGCCCGGTGCTTCCGGGGTGGTGTCGCCCGGTTCTGTGCGTGTTGCCGTGTGGTGCATGGTCGCGCTTTCCCTCCCGTGGCGGCGGTGGTGACCGCTGTCGCGCACGCCCCCGTGCTGCGGGGACAGCCTGTCAAACGTCACCTGTCATGCGGAAGCGGGGTCGAATTTTCGTATCAATTCGGATGTTCCTGGCCCCGCGGTCGGTGTGCCGGTCGCGTGCGGGTGAGGCTCTTGCCCCAGCGCATAGGCTGTGGTGAACCAGCCAGATCCAGCAGGGGGCTACCGCCATGACGACAGGTCGGCTCGGGCAGCAGGCCGCGCCACCCAACGCCGCTTACTCGGGGCAGGTCGTGCATTTCCCGGACCCGGTCCGGGCCGCTCGGCATCCCCACGGGGTGCGGATGGACGGCAACGGGCATCCGGACTTCTCCGCGTACGCGCGTGCGGCCGTGGAGATCGCCGAGCCGCCGGAGGGCTTCGGCGTCGACGAGTTGCGGCTGACGGACTGCGTGTCCGCGAACGCGGCGATGAAGGCCGCCGGGCACGAGTTGTGGGACACGGTCGGGCCGGTGGCGACCCCGCACGGCTGGACCTGGCACCACGTGGCGGGTTCGCGGCGCATGGAACTGGTCCCGGTCGAGGTGAAGGCCTTGCTGCGGCACCACGCGGGGCTGGCGACGGCTCCGGTGGACCACGAGAAGCGCGGGACGCGGCCGTTGCAGGAGCTGCGCCCGGTGCACATGGGGCTGCCCAAGTCGGTGGTCTCGGTGTCCGAGGAGCAGGTGCAGGGGGTCGAGGAGGACCTCGGCTACCGGCTGCCGGAGGCGTACCGCTCGTTCCTGAAGGCCGCGGGCGGCTGCGCGCCGGTGGGCGCGGGCCTGGACGTGGACCTGGGTCTGCTGGTGGACCAGCCGTTCTTCACCGTGCGTGAGGAGGCGGCGGTCAACGACCTGGTGTACGTCAACAAGTGCCTGCGGGACCACCTGACGAAGGACTACCTGTGCGTGGCCTTCGCGCAGGGCGGGCTGCTCGCCCTGAAGGTGAAGGGCGAGAGCATCGGCTCGGTGTGGTTCTCCCCGTACGACGATGCGCGCGACCAGGACGGCTGGTCGGTACAGGAGCGCGTGGAGCGGCTGTTGCTGCCGTGCGGTGCTGATTTCGACGCCTTTCTGGAGCGGCTGGCGGGCAACCCGCCGGAGCTGGAGACGGTGGCCGGTCTGATGGTGGACGGCGGATTCGCACGCTCGGTTCCCGTGGCGGGGCCGGTTCCGTCGGTGCGTCCCGGTTCGGATGAGGGGTGACGGCGCGATGGTGACGTTTGCGCAGGCGCAGGAGCGCGCCGAGGAGTGGATCAACGGGGACGTGCCCGCGTACCAGCACCGTGAGGTGCGCGTACGGGAGTTCGGGCTCGGGTTCGTGGTGTGGGCGGAGGACCGTGCGGCGGGTCCGGTGTCCGGGGGTGGCCGGCAGCGGCTGGTCATCGCGCGGGACAGCGGGGAGGTGACGCTGTGGCCGGGGCTGCCGGTGGGTGAGGTGATCCGCCGGTACGAGGAGGAGTACGGGGCGGTCGCCGCTTCGGCCGCTGCGGAGGCTTCGGTCCCGCCGCCGAGGATCGACTCGGAGCAGACCTCGTTCATGCTGAGTCCGCCGGAGTGGCTGCAGGAGGCCGCGGACCGGGCGGGGATTCCGCCCGCGCCGACGCCCGCGCCCGCGTCGGCTTCGGCTTCCGTCGGCGGTGAGACCGGCGCCGCGGCTCCGGCCGCCCCGCCTTCGGCGCCGGTGGAAGCGGTGCCGCTGCGGCGCGGGGGCGAGATCCCGTACGAGCCGACGGCCAACGACGGCGTCCCGGCGGCCGCCCCGGCCCCGGCCGCCGCGGTGCCGACCGGTGCCACGCCGTGGGCGGGTACCGACGTGAACTCCGGTACGGACGACGCGTCCGTGCCGCTGCCCGCGACCGTGTTCGCGCCGCCGCTGTCCGGGTCGGACCTGGAGGACCGGCCGTCCTCCGGTGTGGCCCCGGAGGCCAAGACCACGCTGATGCCGGGTGGCAGCCAGCTGCCGAGGACGGCCGTGGTGCCCGCGCTGGGTTCGCCGGCGGCCGACATCGCCGACGCGCCGACGAGCAAGGCGCAGGTCTCCCGGCCGGGTGGGCCCGCGACGCCGCCGGGTGCCCCCGGCGTCCCCGGTTCGCCGGGTGCGGGTCAGCAGTCGACGCCGCCCGGTGCGCCCGGTGCGCCCGGTGGCGGGGCCCATCACGCCGCGACGATGCTCGCGGGTCCCGGCGTACCGCAGCCTCCCGGTCCGCCCGGTGCCCCGGGCGCCGGCGCGCCCCAGCCTCCCGGCCCGCCCGGTCCGCCGGGGGCTCCCGGGTCGCTCGGCCGTGGGCTCGACCATGCCGCGACGATGCTGGCCGGTCCGGCCGTGACCGGTCAGCCGCCCGCGCCTCCCGGTCCGCCCGGCGCCCCGGGCGCCGGCGCGCCCCAGCCTCCCGGCCCGCCCGGTCCGCCGGGGGCTCCCGGGTCGCTCGGCCGTGGGCTGGACCACGCCGCGACGATGCTGGCCGGTCCCGCCGTGACCGGTCAGCCGCCCGCGCCTCCCGGTCCGCCCGGAGCTCCCGGGGCACCTGGTGCGCCCGGCGCTCCCGGTGGCGGGGCCCATCACGCCGCGACGATGCTCGCGGGTCCCGGCGTACCCCAGCCGCCCGGTCCGCCGGGGGCTCCCGGTGCGCCCGGTGGCGGGCTCGACCATGCCGCGACGATGCTCGCCGGTCCCGGCGTACCGCAGCCCCCCGGCCCGCCCGGTCCGCCCGGCCCGCCGCCGGGCGGACCCGTGGCGCAGCCCTCGGTCCAGGTCCCGACCGGTGCGCCCACGGTCGGCCCCGGCTACCAGGCCGTGCTGCGCTACCGCGCGCCCGACGGCTCCGAGCAGCAGCTCATCCGCCGCTCGGCGCCCGGCACCCCGCACCCGGAGTGGCAGATCCTGCACGAGCTGCGCGCCATGAACGTGCCGCCGCAGCAGGTGCTGGAGCTGCACACCGAGCTGGAGTCCTGTGAGCTGCCCGGCGGTTACTGCGCGCGGATGATCCGTGAGACCTGGCCGCAGGTGCGGATCACCAGCGTGGCCCCGTACGGCAAGGAGCACGCGGGCCGGCAGGCCGGCATGCGGCACCTGCTCACGCATCAGGGCGAGCTGCACCAGGTGGCGGACGGTCCGGCGCGCCCCGCGCCGGTACGGGCGCCCCTGCCGCAGGTCCCGCTGCAGCCGGCGATCCCGCTGGAGGCGATCGCGCAGGAACTGACGGGGGCGTTCGGTCCGCAGGGCGTGTTCCGCTTCGACCAGCGGGCGGTGTCCCGTCAGGGCGTGCCCGAGATCGTGGCACAGACGCTGATGTGGTCGGGTCTGCCGGTCGACTTCGGGCCGTTCTTCTGGGCGCAGGCGGTGCCGGGTCAGCCGGTGCCGACGCTCGCCGAGATGGCCGCGCAGCGGCAGGTGCAGCCGGCTTCGGACGCGGGTTCGTACCTGGTGGTCGGCAGCGACTTCGGCAAGGCGCTCTGCGTGCAGTACGGGACCGCGCACATCGTGGCGGTGCCGGTGGAGGGCGGTCCGGGGGGTGCTCCGGTGCCGCCGCAGTTCGTGAACTCGAGCCTGCCGCAGTTCGTGCGTTCGCTGGCGATGCTGGGTCACATGTGGCGGCTGCGCCAGCATCTGACGCCGGAGCAGGCCGGCCGGTGGACCGTCGATTTCCAGGCGAATCTGGCCGGGCTCGACAGTGCGGCGCTGGCGTCGCCGGAGAGCTGGTGGTCGGTGCTGCTGGAGCAGATGTGGGACGGACTGCTCTGACGTCGCCCTGATCGGGCGAATGGTGGAATGGCCGGGTCGGGACCCTCGGAGGGGGTCTCGGCCCGGCCATTCGGGCTTCTGGGATCAAATGGCGCATCCTTGACGGGAATCCCCGCGAGAGAGGCGCATCCAGGATGAGTGCACCCATTGCGACCGTGCGCGGTCGCGGCTACCGCATGGAAGAGGTCGACCGGTATCTCGCCCGGCTCTCCGGGAGCCGCGACGACGCCTGGGAGCGGGTGGCACGGCTGACGGTCCTGGCCAAGCAGATGGAGGCGGAGGCGGCGCGGCTGCGGGAGGCGGTGGCCGGGCTCGCCCCGCAGACGTACGACGAACTGGGCGAGCGGGCCCGGCGGATCCTGCTGCTGGCGGAGGAGGAGGCGGACGCCGTACGGATGGACGCGCGGGCGGACGCGTACGCGACGCTGGGCGCGGCCGAGGCGCGGGCCGACCGGGCGGCGGAGCTGGCGCGGGGCGACGCGGAGGCGGTGCGCGAGCAGACGGAGGTCCGGGTCCGGCAGGGCCTGCTGCGGGCGCAGCGGGAGGCGGACGACGTACGGGCGCAGGCCCGGGAGGACGCGGCGGCGTGGCGGGCGGAGGCGGCGGCCGCGCTGGCGGAGACGCGGCGGCGGGCGGACGCGGAGCTGGCGGAGCGCGAGCAGGAGCAGACGGAGCGCCGGGAGGCGGCGGAGCGGGGCCTCGCGGCGCGGGAGGCGGAGCTGGAGGCGCGCCACGCCGAACTGGAGCAGTACGCGGAGGCCCGCCTGGCGGAGGCCCGGCGGGGGTTCGCGGAGGCGGAGGAGTCGGCGCGGCACGGCCAGGAGGACGCGGAGGCGCGGGCGGCGGAGCTGGTGGCGGCGGCGCGGGTGCGGGAGGAGCGGGTGGGGCGGGAGACGGACCGCATCCTGCGGGAGCACGGGGAGTCCGAGGACGAGATGCGGGCCCACATGAACCACGTCCGCTCCAGCCTCGCCGCCCTGACGGGCCGCGCGGCCCCTGCGGAGGGCTGAGCCCCGTTCTTTCAGCCCCTCCGGCGGGGCCGCGCGGCCCCTGCGGAGGGCTGAGCCCCGTTCTTTCAGCCCCTCCGGCGTTTGAGGAGCGGGGTCTGGGGCGGAGCCCCGGGAAACGGTGAAAGGGCGGGGCGGGGAGAACGCTCCGCGCAGCGGCGCCGTTGCCGGGGCCAGCCCCGGACCCCGGGGCGGGCACCCCCCGCGGGGCGGGGTGGGG
>NZ_JBEZKE010000014.1:0-221421 GCF_040651555.1 Streptomyces sp. NPDC048424
AGCCGACGAACTCACCGTCCACACCCCCGACCTCGACGACGTCTTCTTCGCCCTCACCGGCACCGCACACACCATCCCCAACCAGCCCAAGGAGAACCTCCGATGAGCTCCCTCACCCTCGCCCTCCGCGACTCGACGACGATGCTGCGCCGCAACCTGCTCCACGCGTGGCGCTACCCCTCCGGGACCTTGAACCTGCTGCTGACGCCGATCATGATGTTGCTGCTCTTCGTCTACATCTTCGGCGACGTGATGAGTGCGGGCATCGGCGGCGGCGGAGCCGACCGCTCCGACTACGTCGCGTACATCGTCCCGGGCATCCTGCTGATGACCATCGGCAGTACCGTGATCGGGGCCGCGGTCTACGTGTCCATGGACATGACCGAGGGGCTCATCGACCGCTTCCGGACGATGGCGCTCTACCGCGGCTCCGTGATCGTCGGGCACGTCGTCGGGAGCGTGCTGCAGTCGATCGTCAGCGTGGTCCTGGTCGGCGCCGTCGGCGTGGCCATCGGTTTCCGCTCCACCGACGCCACGGCCCTGGAGTGGCTGGCGGCGCTAGGGCTGCTCGCGCTGTTCGCCCCTCGCGCTCACCTGGGTCGCGGTCGGCATGGGCATGGCCAGCCCGAACCCAGAGGCGGCCAGCAACATGGCCATGCCGCTGATCCTCCTCCCGCTGATCTCCAGCGCCTTCATCCCGGCCGACACCATGCCGGGCTGGTTCCAGCCGATCGCCGAGTACCAGCCCTTCACACCGGCCATCGAGACCCTGCGCGGCCTGCTCCTCGGCACCGAGATCGGCAACAACGGGTGGATCGCGATCGCCTGGTGCGTGGCCCTGATCGCGCTCGGCTACCGCTGGTCGATGGCGCGCTTCAACCGCGACCCGGAGTGAGTTTGCGAGCTCGTTCGGCCGGGTGGTAGTTCGGTCCGACGCCTTCGATCAGCAGTAGGTCGCCTTCGATGTGGTCGGTACGCAGGTGCAGGATGGCCCGGTAGGCCGGAGAGCCGTACCAGGCACGGGCTTCGGCCAGGCCGGGGAACTCGATCAGCACCATGCTGCCGGGCCACGTCCCCTCCACGACCTCGGCCGGCGGACCGTGGATGACGAAGCGGCCTGCGAAGGGGTCGAGGGTCGCCTGGATGCGCTCCAGGTACTCGATGACGTCGGAGTGATTCCGGCGGCTGCGGAGATGAGCGAAGCCGTAAGCGGGCACAACGGGGCTCCTTCGTTCCGGGGGTGGGCGATGACCGCGAACGTAGCCGAGGGCGGTCGGGCGGTGCGATTACTTCAGGGGTAATTGCCGTTCGGGGCTTCGGGGCTTCGGGGCTTCGGGGCTTCGGGCAGCGGGGGCCCCTGCCTGGTCGGCAGGGGCCCGCGCTGCAGAGGACCGAGGAGAGAGCCGGGACCTGCCGTCGACGAGCGGCACCCCGGCCTGCTCCGCCTGCCCTCCGCGGTCGGCCTGGCGGCCCCGCCCTACTTCAGGTGCCGGTCGAAGAACCTGGCCCCGTCCTCCACCTCGAACCACGGGGTGCCGGTGTGCCCGCCCAGGTTGGAGTGCAGCGTCTTCTCCTGCGTGCCGAAGGCGTCGAACAGGTCCAGGGCCCGCTGCCGGGGGTTCCCTTCGTCGTCCCACTGCAACAGGAACAGCAGCGGAACGGTGACCTGCCGGGCCTCCTCGCGCTGGGCGCGGGGCACGTAACCCCCGGCGAAGAAGCCGGCGGCCGCGATGCGCGGCTCGGCCACCGCCAGCCGGATGCCGACGGCGGTCCACCCCGAGTACCCGACCGGGCCGCCGATCTCGGGCAGTGCAAGGAGGGCGTCCAGGGTGGTCCGCCATTCCGGGACCGCCTTTTCGACCAGCGGGCCGATGAAGGACTCGAAGATCTCGTCGACCGGCTCGCCGGCCTGCATCGCCCGTCGGAGGTCGGCGCGGGCCTGCTCGTCGGCGGCGGAACGCGGCCGGTCACCGCACCCGGCGGCGTCGATGGTGGCCACCGCGTAGCCGTGCGCCGTGGTGTGCCGGGCCCGGGCCACCAGCCGGGCCGCACCCTTGGGCAGGCCGTTGTTGTGGGCCATCAGGATCAGCGGGGCCGGCGCGGCGGATTCGGGCGTCCACAGGGTGCCGGGGATCTCGCCGAGGGTGAACTCGCGTTCGACGACGCCGTCGTCGAGGCGCTGCTCAGAAGTGAAATGCATGGTCGTGCCTTTCGGGAGTGCGCAGAGTGGCGCTCCCGGACGACCTGCCTATCGTCCGACCGTGACCCCGGAGGGGAGCACCCATGTCGTTACTGTGTTCACGGGTACCACCTCCTCGTTCTCTCGCACGGCCTCCGGAAAAGTAGCAGAGGCCGCCGTGTTGCGCCCAACGGTTTTTCGCGGAGGCCCGCCAGTCCGGGGTGGACGCCACCTCGCCCCCGCCCGGGCGGCTGGTCGGCCTCCGGCCGCCGGTAGGTGCGCTGCGGAGGCCGCGAAGTACGGCGCGGCGGGGGCATCTGGGCAGCCGGACTGTTGAGCCGTCAGGCCGAGCCCGGCGCCCGAGCAGCTTCTTCTACGAGGGCGAACGCCGGCTCGGCGTCAAGGAATTCTTGACAAGTCGATCGCGTCAAGGTTTCCTTGACGCATGTCGATCTTGAATGTGAAGGCCCGGCGTCGGGACTGTTCTCCCGCCACCCCCAACATGGCCGCCGTGCTGCCGCTCGCGGTGAGCCTCCCGGCCGTGACGGTGATGTTCGGCGGGCGGCTCGGCACCTTCGCCACCATCGCCCTGGTCGTCGCGAGCCTCGTATGCATCGCCGGCACGGCCGCCCTGACCGCCCGGGCGGCCCGCGACTGCGCCGAGCAGGCGCGCCGCGACGAGGCAGTCCTCGACGCCCTCGAACCCCTTGCCGGACTGCGCCGATGAGCGACGAACCACTGCTCCACCCGGCGGAGACGGACCGGATCCGGGAGGGCATCGCCGCAGCCGTCCTCGGCGCCCCCGACGGGCTCGCCGACTCGCTCGAACACGACGCCCACGGGTACCTGCGCCTGGTCGACGCCTCGCGCGTCGGCGCCGAGGAGGCGAGCCGGCTGCTGCGCGAGGCTGTCCAGGGCGCCAGGGCCGCCGGCCACAGCTGGGACACGGTGGGCCGCGTCCTGGGAGTGAGCCGCCAGGCCGCCCAGCAGCGCTTCGCGGGCAAGAACGCGGGGGCGGGTCCGTCGGCGCCGCCCGCCGAGGGGGCGAACGCCCCGAAGCGCCGCACCCTGAGCGGGTTGACCGCGTTCGACGAGATGGCCGCTCTGGAAGAGGCCGGCCGTGACGGCTGGCACGTGGTCGGCTACGGCCCCTTCTTCCACGAGGTGGAGGCGTCCGACCACCCCTGGGAGCACTGCCGGGTCACGCTCCCCACCGGCGCGCGCCACCGACGACTGGAATCCGAAGGATGGATTCCGGTGGGCGCGGGCTGGTTCCCGTGGCGGTACTACAAACGGCCCGTCGACCCCGCCACCTAAGGTGTCTTGGCTCCGGCCGCTGTTCCGGCTGCCGCTGACGGCGATTGCGGAACGGAGCCTTGCTGCGGCCGGGAGTCGCCCGCGGGGGAGGGCGGCCCACCGGGGCGGACCCGTGGCCGCCTGAAAGCCGGGACGCCCAACAGCCCGAAGCCAAGGGCCGCCGCCATGAGATGGCCGATGGTGGTGAAGTCCGGCAGCGGCCCGCTCCAGTCGGCACCGCCGAGGGGCCACGCCAGTACGAAGGCGGCCCAGGGGAGGCGGCGCCAGCGGGGGAGGGCGAGTGTGCCGATCGCCAGTACGGTCTGGGCGCCGTAACTGACCCCGTAGTCCAAGGCCTGCCGCACGGCCGCCGGATACCAGCCGTGCCGCAGCGCGACGCTGATGACGACAGCGGTGAGCAAGGTGGCCGCGACGTGCCCGCCGAGGAACACAGCCACGGCACGCCGCTTTCCCCACCGGTGCTCCGCCCAGGCCAGGAAGCAGCAGACACCGAGGCCCAGGGTGATGAAGGTACCCACGAAGTCGGTTGAGGTGACATCCGTGAGCGTGCCGTCGAAGAACAGCGCACTGCCGAGCAGCGCGGACAACGGATGGTCTCGCAGGTTGTCCAGGTTGGTGCTGAGGTAGCCCAGCACGCCGGCCGCCCGATCGGCGGACGGCCCGCGGCTGACCCAGACGTGGCCGGCCAGGAGCAGGCAGACGTAGGCGAGGGTCAGCGGCGCACGGCGCGGGTATCCCCGCACGGCGCGGAGCGGTCTGCCCAGAGGACCCCACAGCGACTGAGAGTTCATACCGCGGCATTCTCCAGGTCGAGCCGCAGTCGGCGACCGGCGGGTGACGGCAGGCCGGGGACCTCAGTACAGCGGGCCGGAGGGAAATCCGTGATCCGGCGGGAACGGATCGGGCAGGACGGGAGCCGGCTGGGCGGCGGCCCCCTGCGCCCGCCCGACGGCCAGGCGCGCGGGCCACTCGGCCGCCCACATGATCGCGGCGGCCCCCGCCAGCTGCCAGAAGCCCTCGGCGTGAAGCCGGGGGTCCACGAACGCGAAGGCCGCGCAGATCAGCCACAACAGCAGGCAGTGGTAGGCGACGAGGACGATCGAGGCGATTCCCGGTACGGGCAGGGACAGCGTGATGCGCGGCAGCATGAAGAGGGACGCCACGGCACACAGGGCGAGTGCCTGCCGCCACCCCGGCGCGGAGTCGAGCCGTACGCCGTCCAGCACGAGCGAGGCGAGCGCGAGTCCGGCGGCGTTGAGCAGTACGGCGGCCAGCGAGCGGGCGGCCGCGCGGCTGGTGCGGCGGCGGAACAGGGCGAAGAAGGTAGCGACCGTGGTGGCAACGGCCGCCACCAGCAGCCCCGAGACGAAGACCGGCCACGGTCCGGTCAGGTGCGCCGACAGACCCGCGGCGCCGCAGATCCGTACGCCGGCCCAGAGGGCGAGCGGATACACGGTGAGCAGGACCAGCAGGTTGACCAGGGTCTGCAGCACGCCGAGGAACATCAGACGACGTACCGGGGCGAAGAACTCCCGGTCCGAGCTCCAGAGGTCGGGCTCCTCGGCGAGGAGCCCCTGGGCCCGTCGCAGGGACGGCCGTATCAGGAGAGCCGTCAGGCTCGACGCCGCCCATACGGCTGCGCTCACGCAGGCGGCCATCAGCCCGACCGCGAGCGCCTGCCGGCCCGCCGAACCGGTCAGCCGGAAGTCGACGACCAAGAGCGCGGCCACCGCCACGCCGGCGGTCACCGAAGCCAGTCGCAGCACGACGCCCGCGCCCCTTCCCGTACGTCCTTGCCCGCGCCCGGTATTGACCGTCATCAGCCCGTCCCCTCATGAGTCGCGACCCCGATGGAAGGCTGCCCCGCTTGAACCCTCACCAGCCATATCGGGTCCACACCGGTCCGGTGAATCCGGCGGGAGCGTCGATCTGTTCGGCGATCCAGGAGGCTGCGTGCGTGGTCCAGGCCGTCGCGTCGCCGGCCCCTCGGGCGAGCCCGAGGCCGTGGGGGCCGTGCGCGCAGACATGGACCGTGTGCGGGACGTCGTGCGCGGCCAGGTGACCGCCTGCGGACAACCCGATCAGACCGATGCGCTCGGCGCCCTGTTCGCGGCGGCGGCCCCGAGCTGTCCGTCGCGCACGGTCTGGATGCGCTGGCATCCGCCGACACCGTGATCGTCCCGGGCTACCTGGAGCCGGCGGACCCCGGGCTAGAGGTGACCGCCGCACTGGCGGGAGCGGCAGCCCGCGGCATCCGCGTGGCGTCCATCTGCACCGGCGCGTTCGCCCTCGCCGCCGCCGGTCTGCTCGACGGCCGCCGGGCCACCACGCACTGGCTGTACGCGCAGGCGCTGGCCAGGCGGTACCCGCGGGTGACGGTCGTGCCCGAGGACCTGTACATCGACGAGGGCCAAGTGCTCACTTCGGGCGGCGTGTCCTCCGGCCTGGACCTGTGCCTCCACCTCATCCGCCGCGACCACGGCCCCCGCCTGGCGAACCAGCAGGCCCGCCTGCTGGTGGCGGCGCCGCACCGCACCAGCGGCCAAGCCCCGTTCATCGACCTGCCGGTGCGACCCGCACCGTCCGACAGCCCCCCGCTGTACGACTGGGCGCTGCGCAACCTGCACCAGCCGCTCACCGTCGACCAGTTGGCCCGCCGGGCCGGCATGTCCCGCCGGACCCTGATCCGCCGCTTCCGCACCGACACGGGCCTGCCGCCCATGCGGTGGCTGCTCGACGCCCGGCTCGCCCGCGCACGCGAACTCCTCGAGGCCGGCGACCGCACGGTCGAAGCCGTCGCACGCCACTGCGGCCTGGGCACCCCGGCCAACTTCCGGACGCTGTTCAAGGCGCAAGTGGGCGTGCCGCCCAGCGTCTACCGCGAGACGTTCACCGGCTGACGGGCCTCAGCGTTGTGCTTGCTGGAGGAGGGCGATCTGCTGGGCGATCAGGGCGGGCGGGAAGGCGCGCACGTCGTGTCCGCCGACGGACAGTTTGGTGAACGTGGCGATGACGCTCCCCGTGCGGACCACCGTGTACTGGGTGACGTGCGGGCCCATTTCGCTCGGGGGAGCGGAGGAGGGCAAAGGGGAGGGGGAGGCGGGCTGGAGGGGCTCGGTCGCCTGCTTCAAAGGGGCCACCGTGCAGCCGGCGACCGTCAGCATCGCGACGGCTACGAGGGCCGGCAGTCCGTCGTGCAACACGTACGGGCACGGTCGGGCCTCCGGAACAGTGCGGATGATCAGGCGGAGGCTACCCGGCCGGGGGCCGCCACCAGGAGCTTCCGCCTGTCGAGAACCCGGACGGGCGGCCGCTGACCGGGCCCGGTCCGCTTACGGTCGATGCCGTGCCCGGTCGCCCCTCCCGCGCGGGTGCGCGTACCGTCCGGGCTCATTGCCCGGTGCGGAGCTCGTCGATCTTCTCCGCCAAAGCCTGCGTCTCCGCGATCAGCCGGGCGTGCGCCTTCCTCTGCGCCTCGTCACCCGTGGACTTGAACGGGCCGCTGAAGTGCGGTTGGAGCTGTGTCCACCAGCCATAGTCCAGCATCGCCCACGCCTGTGGGCACAGGGGGGCGCGGGTCTTCGGGAGGTAGCCGCCGTCGACCAGGGACTGCCGGTACTTCTTCGGGTCGCTGCCTTCCAAGTAGCACAGGAAGTTGAAGACCCGCTGCTGGGTGACGGGGTGGTCGCTCGCCAGGTTTTCCAGGGTCAGCCGACCCTCCTTGCGGGCGATCTCGTCGAAGAGGATCGCGGCGGCCAGCGAGGGGCCCGGACCGACCTCGTTGACGGTGTAGAAGGATGCGAAGCCGTCGGCCGCGTCCTCTTCGAGGCCGAGGTTGGCCAGGAGGAGCTGGCGTTGCAGGGCGTGGCCCATCTCGTGGCCGAAGACGAACTCGGTCGACAGCACGGTCAGGTCGTCGGTGTTGTACTCGGACGCGGGGAAGGGGGCGGGCCGTTCGACCGTCTTCACCACGTCGGCGAGGGCGTCCTCGACTTCGGTCAGGAACGACGGCGGGATGAAGATCGTCCTGCCGTCGGGCTGGGTGACGGCGTCGGTCACACCGGGCGGCACCGCGGGGGTGACCTTCACGACCAGGTCGTGCGGGAGGGTGAGCGATCTGTTCACCCAGCCGGCCAGCCGTTCCAGCACGCGGGACTTCCGGATCAGCGCCACGACCTGCCGCTCCTGCGGTCCGGCCGTCTGGTCCTCGTACACGACGGTCACCCTGCCGGAGCGCGTTGCTTGGGGGTGAGGTCCTGCTCCCGGCCCCTGCCCTGCGTCGCGAGCCCCTCCGCCGCACCCGGTCACGACGACGCCGGCGAAGACCAGCATGCCTGACAGGGCCCTGCGCACCCTGTTCGAGCGACCCGCGATGTTCGGCATCCTGGTCTGCTCCCGTCGTGGGTTCCCGCACCCATCCTCCGGCCGGCCGGAGCCGGGTGCCCGCCGAACAGTCCGTTCGGGGGACCGCCGGCTCTGGTGAGGCCGTTGGCGCAGCTGGTCGGTTTCGAGTCGGCTGCTGCGATCCTGAGCCGCCGCCGCTACTGAGGCAGGGGGCGAGTGGCACCGCGCTTGAGGGAGAGCCCCTGCAGCCGGGCGACACGGGTGTCGCTTCCCGGCGTCACGAAATCGACCGGGTTCTGCAGTTGGTAGTCGTCGCCCTGGGGCGGGAAGGCCCGCAGCGTGGCGGTCAGGACTGCCGGACTGGCGGAGTGCAGTGTGAGCGGGGGCTGATCTGCCTTGTCGAGGGTCATTGCCAGCGGGAGCACATCCGTTTCCCGGATGACCGGCGGGAAGGCCTGTTGCACGCGCAGCCTGCTTGCCGGCTGGGCATCGGCGCCGTCCAGATCGAACGTGACCCGTAGCGTGCCGTCCGCGGATGTGCCTTCGAGATGGAATCCGATCGTACGGAGTCGGACGCCGCGGGTCGGGTTCGGCTCCTCCGGGTCAGCCTCCACCCGCTGCCTCATTCGGCCTCGTAGATCGAACGTGAACACCCCGCTGTCGACTTGCAACGGAACATCGACCGCCGCCATGTCCGTCGAGACCTCGACCCCGACGGCGGGCAAGGCGGCCCCCTGGGCGACGGAGCCGGGGGCCGAGTCACCGGATCGGGTGAGCCCCATCACCAAGCTGCTCGGTGCCGGGGGGCCGGCGCGAGGAGCTCGCTCTGGCAGTCAACAGCCTCCGGAGTCAGGCGGCGCGGTGCACCTCCCACCGGGAGATGCCGCCGCTTTCCTCGGCGACGTACAGCGTGCCGTCCGGGCCGAAGGCCAGCCCGTGGGGTTCGCGGTCGGGGCTCGCGAGCGGGTGCTCGGTGACCTTCCCGTCCGGGGTGACGGAGCCGATCCGGCCGGTGCCCCACTCGGTGAACCAGCAGGTCCCGTCCGGGGCGACCGCGACGGCGTGGGGGCGGCAGTCGGCCTCGGGCAGCGCGAACTCGGCGATCTCCACGCCTGCCCTGCCGGTGGTGAGCCGCCCGATCCGCCCGGCGCCGATCTCGGCGAACCACAGGCTCCCGTCGGGGCCGACCGCGAGCCCGACCGGGGCGGCGCCGGGCGTGGGCAGGGGATGGAGCCGGACCCCGCCGGAGACGGTGATCCGGCCGATCGCGTTCGCCTGGTTGAGGGTGAACCACAGGGCGCCGTCGGGTCCCACCGTGAGGAAGGACGGGAATCCCCCCTCGCACGGCAGGGGGTATTCGCGGACCTTGCCGTCCGTGTCGATCCGGCCGATGCGGTCGGTGTTCGTCAGGGTGAACCACAGGGCGTCGTCGGGCCCGGCCGCGATCCCGTAGGGCCCGCCCGCGCCGCCGGGCAGCGCGTACGACCGGGTCTCGCCGTCCACCGTGATCCGGCCGATCCGGTGGTCACGGTAGCGGGTGAACCACAGGGCGCCGTCCGGCCCGGCGGTGACGAGGGTGGGGCCGCAGTCGGAGGAGTCCAGCGCGAACTCCTCGACGCGGCCGGTCGTCGGGGTGAGGCGGGCGATGCGCCCGGAGGTGACGAGGGTGCACCACAGGTGGCCGTCCGGCCCGACGGCGAGCGCGTACGGGCCGGAGCCGACGGTGGGGAGGTCGACGGTGCCGAGCGGGGTGACAGAGGTGGTCAAGCGAGCGTCCTTTGACAGGGAGCGGGAGGGGGGGAAGAGGGGTGTGCAGTCGGCCGGTGGTCACGGGCAGGCGCCGACCGGGGCGGGCGCCGGCGCGCGCAGGGCGAGCCGGTCGCCCGGCCAGCGGGCGCACAGCCGCCGGTCGTGGCTGACGACGACCACCGCGCCGGCGAACCGGGCCAGCGCATCCTCCAACTCCTCCGCCAGCGCGGGGGAGAGGTGGTTCGTGGGCTCGTCCAGCAGCAGGACGTCGGCCGGTACGGTGACCAGGCGGGCCAGGGCCAGCCGCTGCCGCTGCCCTACGGACAGGGAGGCGACCGGGGCGGACAGCCGGTCGGGGGTGAACAGGCCCAGCGCCAGGAGCCGTTCGGCGTGCTCCTCAGGAGTCCCGGGGTGGCCCTCGGCATAGGCGGCGAGCAGGGTCCCGCGGCCCGCGCCGTAGTCGGTCTGCTGGGCCAGCAGCCCGATCCGGCCGTACCGGACCACCTGCCCCAGGTCGGCGGTCAGGGCGCCGGCCAGGACGTGGAGCAGGGTGCTCTTGCCCGCCCCGTTCGGGCCCGTGACCAGCAGTCGGCCGCCGGCCGGCACGGTCACGTCCAGCGGCGCCAGCCGCCCCTCGACCGCGACTCCCGTTGCGGCCAGCAGCACCTGTCGCGCGTCTCCGGACCCGGCCGGCCCGGCGGCAGCCCCAGGTTCGGCGCGAGTCCCGGGCTCGGCGGTTGCGGTGCGCGGTACGGCGGTGAACCGCAGCGGGTCCGCGGGTGCGGGCACCGGCCGGGCCAGCAGCCGGGCGAGGCGTTCCTCGGCGTTGCGGACTCGGCTTGCGAGCGACTGCTGGACCCGGCCGGCGGCGCGGTCGTACGCCATCTTGTTGCCGTCCTTCGCGGCCCGGCCGGGCGCCACCCGGCGTGCCGTGACGGCGGCGGCCTCGCGCAGCCGTGCCGCCTCGGCCCGCCAGGCGGCGTGGGCCTCGGTGCGGCGCCGCCGCTCGGCGGCGCGCTCCGCGAGGTAGCCGGCGTAGCCGTTGCCGTAGCGCACGGTCCTGTGCAGGTCGCCGTCGACCTCCAGGAGGGAGGTGGTGACGCGTTCCAGGAAGACCCGGTCGTGGGAGACCGCGACCGTGATGCCGCGGCGGGCGCGCAGGTGGTCCTCCAGCCAGGTCAGGGCGGTGCCGTCGAGGTGGTTCGTGGGCTCGTCGAGCAGCAGCACCTCGGGGGCGGCGGCGAGCAGTACGGCGAGGCGCAGGCGTACGACCTCGCCGCCGGACAGGCCGCCGACGGTGCGCTCGCGGGGCAGCCCCGGCAGGCCGAGGCCGTGCAGGGAACGCTCCACGCGGGCGTCCGCGTCGTACCCCCCGCGCAGTTCGAAGGCGGTGAGGGTGTCGGCGTACGCGGTGAGGGTCTCGGCGGTGGCGTCGCCGTCGGCCATACGGGCCTCCAGCCGGCGCAGGAGCCGCTCCAGGCCGTGCAGCTCGGCGAGGGCGCGGTCGACCACCTGCTGGACGGTCAGGTGCGGGGGGAGGTCTTCCTCTTGTGAGAAGTAGCCGACGCCGCCTTCGGCGCGCAGGACCACCTCGCCGCGGTCGGGGCGCTCGACCCCGGCCAGCAGCCGGAGCAGGGTGGACTTGCCGGAGCCGTTCTCGCCGACGATGCCGAGGCGTTCGCCGACGCGGACGGAGCAGTCGACGGAGTCGAGGACCGGGCGGCCTTCGTAGGACTTGGTGAGGTCAGAGGCAGTCAGCTGTGCGGTCACAGGGCGGCTCCAGGGGTTCGGGGGCGGTGGCCGTCGTCACGACGGCGGTGTCGTGGGCGGTGACGCGGGTGGTGATGCGGGTGGTGATGCGGCGGATGACCACGGGAACTCTCCTTTAAGGCGACAGATGTTGCGTTAAAATGCTGGCATGGATTCCCCTACGCAGGCAAGCGAAGATTCCGGCCAGCAGGAACCGGCCACGAAGCGGCGCCGGACGGGCGGCCGGAGCGCCCGCGTCCGCGCCCAGGTACTGGAGTCGGTCGGCACGCTGCTCCTGGAGGCCGGGTACGACGGGCTGACGGTCGACGCGGTCGCGGAACGCGCCGGCGTCCACCGCACGACCGTCTACCGGCGCTGGCGCGACGTCGGGAGCCTGCTGGCCGACGTACTCGACGCCGCATCCGACGACACGTGGAGCCCGCCGGACGCCGGGTCGCTGGAGGACGACCTGACCGCCCTCAACCAGGAGGTGTACGAGGCGCTCGCCGGCGGAGGGCCGAACCTGACCACGGCCTTGATCGCCGCCGGGTTCCGGTCGGCGGAGGCGGCGACGGCGCTGTCGCGCTTCTGGGAGGACCGCTACGCACGGTGCGCGGTGGTCGTCACCCGGGCGGCCGACCGGGGCGAACTGCCCGGCCCCGCCGACAGCCGGGCGCTGCTCGTTGCGGCGACCGCCCCGCTCTACCACGAGCTGCTGCTGCTCCGGGCCGTCCCCGACCCGGCGCTGCCGCGCCGCGCCGCCGCCGCAGCGACCGCGGCGGCCCGCGCCGGCGCCTTCGCCGCGCCGCGCTGAGTTGGTGGGAAACCGGGTCCGGCCAGTTCGTTCCGTACTGGGCTTCGCGAGGGCTTGTGGTTGCCGTTGCGGCAGCTTCTACGGTCGTGACCAGAGCCGGAGAGACCGGCCCGGTGAGGTGATCGTGAGGGAGACGGTGATGGACTGGCCGATCGCGGAGGTGGCCCGGATGTCGGGCGTGACCGCTCGGACCCTGCGCCACTACGACGAGACGGGCCTGCTGCCGCCGGCCCGGACCGGCGCCAACGGCCACCGCTACTACGAGCAGTCCCAGCTCCTGCGGTTGCAGCAGATCCTCGTGCTGCGGGCCTTGGGCGTCGGCCTGCCGGAGATCGCTCGGATCCTGTCCGAGCAGGTCGACGAGGTCGAAGCCCTGCAAGGGCACCACCGGCGCCTGCTCGCGGAACGGGACCGGCTCGATGCCCTGGCCGTCACCGTCTCGCGCACGATCACCGAACTGGAGCAGTCCAGGAAGGACGGCACCCCCATGACCATCAACCGCCCCGAGAACCTCTTCGAAGGCGTCACGCCCGCCCACTACGAGGACAATATGGCCGACTTCCCCGAGCTCGCCGAAGCGCTCGCACAGCGGGCCGCGGGGATGAGCCAGGCCGACGCCGACACCGCGCACCGTGCGCGCACCGCGCAGATGATCCGCCTGGCCGAACTCATGGCCGCGGGCCACCCGGCCGACGCCGAGCCGGTACAGGCCGAGATCGACGCCCAGTACCAGGCGCTGACCGAGCTGCGTACGGTGACCGCTGAGCAGTACCGGGCCATCGGACGTGCCTGCGTGGACAACGACGCCTGGCGCACCGCGTACGAGACGATCGCCCCGGGGCTGGCCGCCTTCCAGCGCGCCGCCATCGAGGCCTACGCCGTCGATCGTCTCGCCTGAACGGTGGGCAGGGCCGCCACGGGGACGGGGCGGCCCTGCCCACTGATTCTGCCGTCAGGCGCTTCGAGTTCGGCGGGTCACTGTCCGTCGGTGATGAAGTAGTCGTCCTCGAGGTACTCCAGGGTGTAGCTGCCGAGGTCGCTCTCGGTGAAAGTGGCGGAGGACCTGACCGCTTCGAGGGGCATCTCGATCTTTTCCAGGGTGCGCACGGAGACGCGCTGCGGATCGACCGTCGCGGTCTGCAGGGCCTTCTTCTGCTCGGGGGAGATCATCTGGAACACGAGGGCGTACGTCGACGTGCACGGACCGAATCCCTGGTCCTGCGCCTTCTTCGCGCCCGGCCCGGCCACTTCGCAGACCGTGTTGATGTCCTCACGGCCCAGGGCGTGGAGGTACTGCTCGTACCGTTGGATCGCGCGCTCCTTCGTCATGGGCGCGGGCTGCTTGCCGGTAGGGGCGGCCGACGGCCCTTGCGTCGACGTCGGTGTCGATGTCGACGCGGACGGCTGCGAAGGCTTCGCGTCCGCGTCCTCCTTCGCCTTCTCCGGACCGCACGCGCACGCCACCAGCACCACGCAGGCCGATACCGCCGCGCTCACCATCGTCCGCGTCCTCATCAGATCCCTTCCACCAGCCGACTACGCCATCAAGAGTTCACGCAGGATCCGGGGGAAAGGTTCCCGGGCCGGCCCGGGAGCGTGCGGGGCGGTTCGCGTTGACGGGCCCTTGGCGGCGGCTTGACGCGGCTCGTACGCCGCCGTCAAGAAGGTGGCAATTCCCCGGACCGGATGGCGGTTGCGTCCGGAACGGGCAGTAGTTTCCTGCCTGTTGCGCCGCCGGGGAAGGTCGAATGTCCATATGACGGCCGAGGGGGTCGATGGAGACGGTCCCCGGCGGCGACACAACTCACCCGCACCGCTTCACCCGCACCTGCCCCTTGACCGAGGGGGGTGCCCAGCCGAACCCACCAGCCAGAAGGTCGCTCCATGTCTCCCGCCACCGCGCACCACGTCCCTCCGGGTCTCGGGACCCCTCCGCGGGCTCCGGCCGACCGACCGTCCCGGAAGCGTTCACGGTCCGGTCAGGTGAACGTGCTGGAGCCTGAACTCCTCGCGGCATCGGCCCGGGAGGCCGTGGGCAAGCTCCACCCGCGTGAGCTGGTGAAGAAGCCGGTGCTGTTCGTCGTCGCGGTCGGATCCGTGCTCACCACGCTGTCGGCGCTCATCCACCCGTCCGTCTTCACCTGGGTGATCAGCGTCTGGCTCTGGCTGACGGTCCTGTTCGCCAACCTCGCCGAGGCGGTCGCCGAGGGCCGCGGCCGCGCCCAGGCGGCATCCCTGCGCAAGGCACGGACCGACACGGTGGCGGTTCGCCTCGAACACTGGACGTACGGGGCGAACCTGCGCCACGCCGAGACCGAAGTGGTGACCCCCGCCGAGCTGCGGCCCTTCGACTTCGTCCTCGTCGAGGCGGGGGAGCTGATCCCCGCCGACGGGGACGTGGTCGACGGAGCGGCCATGGTGGACGAGTCCGCCGTCACCGGTGAATCGGCGCCCGTGCTGCGGGAGTCGGGAGGAGACCGGTCCGGGGTCACGGGCGGTACGACCGTGCTGTCCGACTCGATCGTCGTACGGGTCACCTCGCGCCCCGGCAACAGCTTCATCGACAGGATGATCGCCCTGGTCGAAGGCGCGGCCCGGCAGAAGACCCCGAACGAGATCGCACTGAACATCCTGCTGGCCGCGCTCACGGTGATCTTCATCCTGATCGTGGTCGGCCTCCAGCCGATGGCCGCGTACGCGGGGGCCGCGCAGTCGACGACCGTGCTGGTCGCCCTCCTCGTCACCCTCATCCCCACGACCATCGGGGCCTTGCTCTCCGCGATCGGCATCGCCGGCATGGACCGCCTCGTCCAGCGCAACGTCATCGCGATGAGCGGCCGCGCCGTCGAGGCGGCCGGGGACGTGAACACCCTGCTCCTCGACAAGACCGGCACCATCACCAACGGCAACCGGGAAGCCGCGGCCTTCGTCCCGCTCCCCGGAATCGACCACGTCAAGCTCGCGGACGCCGCCCAGCTGTCCTCGCTCGCCGACGAGACCCCCGAGGGTCGGTCCGTCGTGGACCTGGCGCTGCGGTACGGGCTTCAGCCCGTCGCCCGGGAGGACTTGAGCAACCCCCTGTTCACCGGGTTCAGCGCCCGTACGCGCATGAGCGGCATCAACCTGAGCTGGGACAACGGCGCCGGCTGCGCCATCCGCAAGGGCGCGGTGAAGCAGGTCTGCGACTGGGTGGAGGCCCGGGGCGGGACCGTACCGGCCGAGGCCGTCGCCTGGTCGGCCTCCGTGTCCGAGGCCGGCGGCACCCCGCTGCTGGTGGCGGTCCACGACTGGGACGGGCCGCGGGTCCTCGGCATCATCCACCTCAAGGACGTCGTGAAGGAGGGCATCCGGGAGCGGTTCGCCGAGCTGCGCCGGATGGGCATCCGTACGGTCATGGTGACCGGTGACAACGAGCTGACCGCCCGGGCCATCGCAGCCGAGGCGGGCGTCGACGAGTACCTGGCCGAGGCCACCCCCGAGGACAAGCTCGCGCTCATCAAGCGGGAGCAGGCCGGCGGCAGGCTGGTCGCGATGACGGGCGACGGCACGAACGACGCCCCGGCCCTCGCGCAGGCCGATGTCGGCGTCGCGATGAACACGGGCACCTCGGCCGCCAAGGAGGCCGGGAACATGGTGGACCTGGACTCCAACCCCACCAAGCTCATCGAGATCGTGGAGGTCGGCAAGCAGCTCCTCATCACGCGAGGCGCCCTGACCACCTTCTCGATCACGAACGACGTCGCGAAGTACTTCGCGATCATCCCCGCCATGTTCACCGCGGCCTACCCGGGGCTCGGCGCGCTCAACATCATGGGGCTGAGCAGCCCGACCTCCGCGATCACCTCGGCGATCATCTTCAACGCCCTGATCATCATCGCGTTGATCCCGCTCGCGCTGCGCGGAGTCCGCTACCAACCGGCCTCCGCGCACGACCTGCTGCGCCGCAACCTCGCCGTGTACGGCCTCGGCGGCCTGATCCTGCCCTTCGCCGGCATCAAACTCATCGACCTGGTGGTGTCCACCATCCCCGGCCTCGGGTGAGGACCGCGGTCATCGGGCGGGACGGACCGCCGGTGCGGGCGCCGGTCCGCTCGTCACTCCCGACGCCCGCCGGACGGTGCCTTCAGCAGCCGCCGAGACCCTGGCCGATCCGGCGCTACATCCCCGCCCTCGTCCAGGGCACCGTCAACGACTCGTCCCCAGCCCGCAGTTCCCGTTCGGCGACCACCCGGAACGGGTTCGGCGGGCGGCCGGTGAGGCGCTCGACGGTGTCGGTGGTGCGGTCCTCGGCCCCCTCGGCGATGGCGCGGTCCATCGCGGCCAGCATCGCGGCGAACTCCGGCGGTATCACCGCGGCCAGACGGTCGCGCATGTCCTCGTAGGCCAGGCGGTGGTGGGCCACCGGGCGGCCGGTGACCCGGGTGACGATCGCGGCGATGTCGTCGTGGCTGAGTGCCTGCGGGCCGGTCAGGACCAGGTCGGCGTTGGGTGCCCGGTCGTCCGTCAGGGCGCGCACGGCAACGGCGGCGATGTCGTCGGCGTCGACGAAGCCGACCCGGCCGGTCCCGGCCGCCGTTCGGATGAGCCCTTCGGCGCGGATGCTGTCGGCGTGCGCGTGCGTGCCGGTGAAGTTCTGCATGAACCAGGAAGGCCGCAGGACCGCCCACTGCTCGAACAGGCCGGGCAGGGCCTGGTGCACCGCCCCCACCGCAGGACCGCCCTCGGGGATGGCCGAGGAGCTGAGGAGGACGGCGCGGCGCACGCCGGCGGCGCGGGCCTCGCGGAGGAAGGGCAGCATGACCGCGGCCGGGTCCGGGTCGCCGATGGGCGGGACGAGGTAGGCGCGGTCGACCCCGTCGAGGGCGTCGCCGAAGGTGGTGGCGTCGTACCAGTCGAAGCGGACCGGGTCCGCTCCCGGCAGCGGGGTGGCCCGCCGGCCGGCGGCCCGGACGCGGTGGCCTGCGGCGATCAGCTGCGCGGCGGTCCGGCCGCCGGTGGTGCCGGTGGCACCGGTGACCAGGGTGGTTCCGGTGGAATTCATCGGGCGTCGCTCCCCGTGAAGTCCATCCCGGGCGCCTGGACGGCGAGGGGGTTCCAGTAGTCGCGGTAGGAGGTGAACCGTCCGTCCCGGACGGTCACGACGGCGATGTACGTCATGTCGAAGGGGCTGTCCGCCGCGACGAGGCGGCCCACACCGCGCATCTCGACCACGATGGTCCCGGCCCCGGTGCTCTCGTGGATCCGTACGTCGGGGAAGTCGTGCAGGTCGATGTGGTCGGGGTAGTCGCGCATGTAGGCGGCGATGGCTTCCCGGCCGTCCAGCCGTTCGGGCCAACCCGGGGGAGCGAAGGGGAACTCCATCACGCCCTCGTCGGCCCACAGGCCGACCCAGCCGGGAACGTCCTTGGCCAGGAGCAGGCGCAGGCTGTGGCGGTACAGATCCGCCGGTGCGGTGGTGGTGGGCATGGGGGTACTCCGTCCCGTACGATACGGACCAGTGGTCCGCTTCTTCGGTGAACGATACGGACCGATGGTCCGCTTTGCAATCGGAGGATCCCGATGACCGAACAGCGCAGTCCGCGCAAGGACGCCGCCCGTAACCGGGCCGCCGTCTTCGCCGCCGCCGACGAGCTCTTCGCCCATTGCCGGAGCCCCGAGGACGTGACGATGGCCGATATCGCGGCAGCGGCCGGCGTCGGCAAGGGAACGCTCTTCCGCGCCTTCGGTGACCGCACCGGTCTGATCGGCGCGCTGTACGAGGCGCGGCTCGAACCGGTCAGGAGCGCCGTCGAGGACGGTCCGCCACCGCTGGGACCCACCACCCCGCCGCTCCGGCGCGTGCCCGCCCTGCTGGACGCCGTCCTGTGCTTCAAGCTCGACAACCGCCACCTCGCGCTGGCCCTGGAGGGAACCGGCGCCGACAGTCCCTACCGGACGGCGCACTACGAGCGGTGGCACGCCCTGCTCCGGGACCTGCTGGAGCAGATCCCGGGCCCGGCCGACACCGACTACACCGCCCACGCCCTGCTCGCCGCGACCCGGGCCGACCTCGTCGCCTACCTGGCCGGGGACAAGGGGGTGCCGCGCGAGGAACTGCGCGAGCAACTGGCGCAGTTCACCGCCGGGATCCTCGACACCCGCACGCGCCGGGGTCCGTCCGACGCGCCGTGACGCCGACGCGCCGTGACGCCGACGCGCCGTGGCGCCGACGCGCCGGCGGCCGGGCGCGGGGTCCATCGCGCCGTCACAGCCGCCAGTACGCCCCCGTACGGGAGTCGACGTGCACCACGTGCCGGCCCACGCGCACCACGTGGTGGTCCGGACCGGACCAGGAGCCGGTGACACCGTCGGCGCCGGGCAGCGGGGTCCAGACCTCCAGGAAGGTGCTGCCGTCCGGGTTGGTGCCCCACTCGACGAGGTCCGCGCCCTCCCGCCGGAAGGTGCCGGTGTCCTCGCCCGGCTCGCCCGTGAGGTGGTGGAAGTGCACCTGGGAGCCGTCGAAGGAGGTCGTACCGGCGAAGCCCCGGCTGTCGGCGTAGTACGGCCCGGCCTGCAGCCACACCACTTCGCTGTCCTCGATCAGGGGTCCGCCGTCGCGGCTGATGCCGCGCCGCAGCCAGGCGCCGTACTCGGGCACGGGGACGCCGGGTCCGCCCGGGACGGGCCCCGCCGGCTCGGGCTCAGGCACGGTCGTCGGCGGCGGGGTCGTCCACGGCCAGCAGCGTCAGCGGTACGTTGCCGCGTACGGCCTGCGCGTAGGGGCAGACCGCGTCCGCCCGGTGCAGCAGGGTCTGGAGGTCCGCCGCCCGCCACCCCGGCAGGCTGACGGTGAGGGCCACCGCGAGGCCGTAGCCCGCGGGCGTGTCCGTGGTGCCGAGCTGTACTTCGCAGGCCACGCGCGCGGCGGTGGCGTCCGCCCCGAACTCGGCGGCGACCTCCGCGAGCGCGGAGGTGAAGCAGGCGGCGAAACCGGCCGCGAAAAGCTGTTCCGGGTTGGTGGTCCCGGCGACCTTCTTGCGCGGCGGGGCGAGGCGGACGTCCAGGCGCCCGTCGTCCGTGCGGACGGACCCGGTACGGCCCCCCGCGGCATGCGCGGTCGTCCGGTACAGGCTGCTGGTGAGTGGCACGGTCATGGCGTTCGGCCCATCCTGCTCGACGAGGACGCTGCCCGGGTGCGGACAGCGTGAGGCGCTGCTCGTGCAGCATCTCGCGCGTCGTCGTGCGTGACCGGGTACGGCGCATCTCGTCCGGGGCCTTGGATCCGGCCGCCGGACAATCTAGCAACGGAGGCGGTCGGTCGGCGCGCCGCCCGCGGTGAAGTACCTCACCCGCCGCCGGCCCGTCACGATCCGGGGGCCGCGGGCCGGTGCCGGACGCGGTACGCGCCGGGAGGCATGCCCTCCCACCGGGTGAAGGCACGGACCAGGGCCGTCGCGCCGCTCAGGCCGACGAGGGGGGCGATCCGGTCCAGCGGCAGGGGCGTGGTCTCCAGCAGCCGTCTGGCCCGGCCGTGTCGGGCGGTGTCGAGGAGCGCGCGCCACGACGTGCCCTCCGCGTGCAGGGCCCGGCGCAGGGTCCGGACGCTGAGGTTGAGCTCCTTGGCGGGGCCCTCGGGGCCCGCGTCCCCGAGCGCGGCGCGTTCCAGCCACTGCCGCACGCGCTCGGCCACGGTCGGGGCCGCGGACAGCTGGTGCAGAAGCCGGTCCGCGTAGGCCCGGTGCAGGGAGTTGAGCGCCGGATCGTAGAGGGGGCGCCGCCGGTCGAGGTCCTCGTCGGCGACCGTGATCGCGTTCTCCGGGGAGTCGAAGGTGACGGGGCAGCCGAGGACACGGGTGTAGGGCTCGGCCGAGCCCGCACGGGGGTGGGCGAACGAGACGGCCAGGGGCGCCCAGTCGTCGCCGGCGATCCAGCGGGCCGCCCGCACCATGATGCTGACGACCGCCTCCACCTGCTGGGGGTGCATGGTGGCCGGGGCGACGGTCGGCCGGTAGCGGATCCGGCCGACGCCGCTGTCACGGTGCAGGGTCACCGTGCCCGCCTGGCTCACCAGCGGGTGGTAGCGCTCGGCCGCCCGCGCGGCGTCCGCGAGGCTGGCGCAGGTGAGGACGAGGTGGCCCAGGATGTGCAGGCCTTCGGGCCGCATGCGGTCGCCCACGAGGAGCCCGGTGTGCGGGCCGGCGTCGCCGGCGTCGAGCACCGTGTCCCACAGCGCGCGCATCTCGCCGTACTCCAGCCGGTCCGTGGGCAGGGCCCAGGAGCCGGACGACCCGCTCTCGCCCTCGGCGGTCGAGTTCAGGACGGCGAGGGCGTAACACGCGGTGACGGAGGGCGGCTCGGTGGCGGACACGGCCGCCAGTCAATGCGGGCGCACCACCCCCGTCAACACCGTCTGCGGGACGACCCCGGGCGGACGGGTCCGCAGAACGGTTCGGAGAGCGCGTTCGGGGAGCGGGCCGGGGGAGCGGGTTCGGGGAGCGGGCCCGGGGAGCCGGGGGAGCGGGTTCGGGGAGTCAACGGATTGGCCGCCGGAGTCAATGACGGCGCCGCGGGCCGCTCCTAAGGTCGGCCTTCGGACACCGTGGGGATCAGGGGCCCGCGGAGTGCCGGGGAAGCGTGCTGCCCTGATCACCACCGCTCAGAGGAGTACGCCGTGATTCTCTTCCTGCTTCCCGCAGGCGACTACGACCCCACCGAGGCGGCGGTGCCCTGGGCCGCACTGCGGGACGCCGGCTTCGAGGTGCGGTTCGCCACCCCAGGCGGGAAGGTCGCGCTCGCCGACCCCCGGCTCACGGACCTCGGGTTCTCCTGGCTGTCGCCCTGGCTGATGACCCGCCGCGCCGAACTGGCCGCCTACCGGCGCCTCACCGAGGACCCCCATTTCCTTGCCCCCTCCTCGTACGAGGACTACGCGGAGTCCGCGCAGGCGGACCCGGCCGCCATCACGGGCCTGTTCGTACCCGGCGGCCACGCCGCCGGCATGCGCACGCTGCTCGAGGACGCCACCGCCCAGCAGCTGTTCGCCCGGCTCTTCACCCAGGGGCTGCCGGTGGGAGCGGTCTGCCACGGCGTGCTGCTCGCGGCGCGGGCCAAGGATCCCGCCACCGGGCGCTCGGTCCTCCACGGCCGGCGGACGACGGCTCTGACGTCCCTGCTGGAGCTGACCGGCTGGAACCTCACCCGGCTATGGCTGGGGCGCTACTACCGCACCTACCGCACCACCGTGCAGCAGGAGGTCACCGCGGCGCTCGCCGACCCGCGTCATTTCCTCGCCGGTCCGCCGCTGCCGCTGCGCGACACCGCGGCCCGGCCCGGACGCGGCTTCACCGTCAAGGACGGCAACTACGTCTCCGCCCGGTGGCCCGGCGACTGCCACCGCCTGGCGGCGGACTACCTGGCCCTGGTCCGCGCCCATGCGGCGGGGGCGGTGCGCCAGGCGGGTTGAGCGGGCCCGCACCGCGCGGGCCGTCGGCCGAAGACCATCTCCGCAATGTCCTGAACGCTTCGTGAAAGGGACGGGTATGGATCGACGAAGAGCCTTCGGACGAAGCCGGTACGCCTTGATCGGCCTGGTCCTCGCGATGGTCACCCTGGTCCTCGGCCCCGCGGCCGCGGGCGCGTCGGCGGGCCCGCAGTGGTGGGAGCCCGTGGCGCGCCCGGCCCCGGACTCGCAGGTCAACGTCAGCGGGGAGCCGTTCACCGGGACCGACGCCCAGGGCCGGGTCCGCGGGTACGTCGACGCGCACGTCCACCTGATGTCCAACGAGGGCTTCGGAGGACGGCTCGTCTGCGGGAAGGTCTTCTCCACGGCCGGGGTGGCGGACGCCCTCAAGGACTGCCCCGAGCACTACCCGGACGGCGTCCTCGCCCTCTTCGACATGATCACCAACGGCGGTGACGGCCGGCACGACCCGAACGGCTGGCCGACGTTCCGCGACTGGCCGGCCCACGACTCCGCCACCCACCAGCAGACCTACTACGCTTGGGTGGAGCGGGCCTGGCGCGGCGGCCAGCGGGTCCTGGTGAACGACATGGTCACCAACGGGGTCATCTGCTCGCTCTACTTCTTCAAGGACCGCGGCTGCGACGAGATGACCGCGATCAGGCTCCAGATCCAGAAGACCTGCGAACTCCAGGCCTACGTCGACGCCATGCACGGCGGCGCGGGCAAGGGCTGGTTCCGCGTCGTCACCGAGCCCGACCAGGCCCGCAAGGTCATCCAGGAGGGCAAGCTCGCCGTCGTCCTCGGGGTGGAGACCTCCGAACCGTTCGGCTGCAAGCAGGTGCTGGACAGCGCCCGCTGCACCATGGCCGACATCGACCGCGGCCTGGACGAGCTGCACCGGCTGGGCGTGCGCAGCATGTTCCTGTGCCACAAGTTCGACAACGCCCTGTGCGGCGTCCGGTTCGACTCGGGCACCCAGGGCATGGCCATCAACACCGGCCAGTTCCTGTCGACGGGCACCTTCTGGAGCACGGAGCCCTGCTCCGGCCCCGAACACGACAACCCGATCGGCTTCGGACTCGCCGCAGGACCCGCCGCCGAGGGCCGGGCAGGGGCCACGGTGGAGGAGGCCGCGGTGGAGGAGGACGCGGCCGCGGCCGCCCGGATCCGCGCCGCCCTGCCGGAAGGGGTCGAACTCCCGCAGTACGGCGCCTCCTTGCAGGCGGCGCAGTGCAACCGACGGGGCCTGACCGCACTGGGCGAGTACGCCGTGCTGGGCATGACCAAGCGCAACATGATGCTGGAGATCGACCACATGAGCGTCAAGGCGGCGAACCAGGCGCTGCGCGTGCTCGAAACCCAGCAGTACTCCGGTGTCCTGTCCACCCACGGCTGGATGGACGAGAACTGGACCGAACGGGTCTACCGCCTGGGCGGCTTCATCACCGGCCACATGTACGAGGCCCCCGCGTTCGCGGCCGAGGCGCGCGAACACGCCGCCCTGCGCGCCAAGTACGGCGCCGGGTACGGCATCGGCACCGACATGAACGGCTTCGCCTGGCTGCCCGGCCCCCGGGCCGCGGCCGGAAACCCGGTCCGCTACCCCTTCCGCAGCCCTGACGGCGGCTCGGTCCTGGACCGGCAGGTCACCGGCCAACGCGTCTGGGACGTCAACACGGACGGCGGTGGCACCCACTACGGCCTCGTACCGGACTGGATCGAGGACATCCGGGTCACCGGCGGCCAGGACGTGGTGGACGAGCTCATGCAGGGCGCCGAGGGCTACCTGCGCACGTGGGAGCGGACCCGCGGCCACACCAGCCCCTACGCACCCCTGGTCCGCGGCTACCGCCCCCACGCCGGGCACGTGGCCTCCTCGCGCCCCCTGCCCGCCGGGTTCACCCACGAGGCGGTCTGGAACGTGCTGCGCGACCCCGCGCCCGGCACGGTCCGGCTCTACGAGTGCAAGGCGGCGGACCACTCGCTGCTGACCCCCGATCCGGGGTGCGAGGGCCAACAGCCCCTCGGCGCGGTCGGATACGTGTACACGAAGCCGGTGCCGGGCTCGGTACCCCTCTACCGGTGCTACATACCGTCCGTGTTCGACCACTTCGTCTCCAACAGGGCCGACTGCGAGGGGCCGTACGTGAAGGAGGGCCTGCTCGGCCATGCCATGGCGGTGAGCGGGCAGTAGCGGTGGACACAGGGGTGCCCCCGGCACGTGCGGCCCGGGGGCACCCCTCAGGACCGGGTGCGTTCGAAGGTCCGGAGCAGGTCCGCCGCCACGCTCAACGCGATCGTGGCCGGTTCCTTGCCGGTGATCCCGGGGATCCCGATCGGGGTCTTGATCCGGTCGATGGCGGCGGTGTCGTGGCCGCCCTCGGTGGCCAGGCGCCGCCGGAACCTCGCCCATTTGGCGGCCGAGCCGATCAGTCCGATCGAGCCGAGACCCGCTGTGCGCAAGGCGGCGTCGCAGAGTGCGGCGTCCTCGGCGTGATCGTGGGTCATGATCAGTACGTGGGTGCCGGGCGGCAGCTCCCCGAGCACCTCCTCCGGAAGCAGCGGGGTGTGGTGCACGTGGATCTGCGCCACCGCGTCCGCGAGCACACCGAGCCGTTCGCCGGTGAGCATGTCGGGGCGGCTGTCGATCAGGTGCAGATCGAGGTGGTGGCGGGCCAGGACGCGTGCCAGCTCCAGTCCGACGTGCCCGACGCCGAAGACCGCCACGGCCTCGACCACCGGCAGCGGCTCCAGCAGGACGGTGACGGCTCCGCCGCAGCACTGCACGCCGTGGGGGCCGGTGACCTTGTCGTTGAGGGCGAACTCCATGAGTTCCGGCTCCGGACGGGCCGCGCCGGTCAGCTCGCGCGCCCGGTCGATGGCGACGGCCTCGATGTTGCCGCCGCCGATCGACCCCCAGGTCTCGGTCCGTCCCACGAGGAGCTTGGCCCCGGCCCGGCGGGGCGCGTGGCCGCGCACGTTCGCCACGGTCACGAGCACGCCGGGTTCCCGGCGTTCCCGCAACCGCGCGACCGCGGCCACCCACGTCATGTCAGGCATGACTCAAGGCGCTTGCTTCGGCCGGGGCCTCGTCGGCGCCGGGGGCGTGGCCGTCGTGTCGCGCACCGCCCCCACGGACCGCTTCGATCGCCCAGTAGACCGCCTCCGGTGTCGCGGGGGAGGCGAGTTCCACGCTGACTCCGGCCGGCCCGAATTCCCCGGCCGCCTGCCGCAGGGCTTCCCGTACCGAGAACGCCAGCATCAGCGGAGGCTCACCCACCGCCTTGGACCCGTAGACCGCGCCCTCCTCGGTGGCGTTCTCCAGCAGCCTGACGTGGAACTCCTCGGGCATCTCCGAGAAGCTCGGCAGCTTGTACGTGCTCGCGGCCTGGGTCAGCAGACGGCCGCGGTGCGGCCCGTCGCCGGCGTCCCACCGCAGGTCCTCGAGCGTCAGCCAGCCGGCGCCCTGCACGAAGCCGCCCTCGACCTGACCGATGTCGATCATCGGGGAGAGGCTGTCGCCGACATCGTGCACGATGTCCACCCGACGGATCCGGTACGCGCCGGTGAAGCCGTCCACCTCCACCTCGGTCGCGGCGGCGCCGTAGGAGAAGTACTTGAACGGCGAGCCGTGGAAGAGCTTCGCGTCCCAGTGCAGGCCCTCGGTCCGGTAGAAACCGGCCGCCGACAACTGGACCCGCTGGAAGTATGCGGTGCGCACCAGCTCGTCCCAGGCCAGCTCCTTGTCGCTGCCGAGGACGCGCGCGACGCCCTCGACGATGCGCACGTCCGAGCCGTTCGCACCCAACTGCGTGCCGGCCACCTGGAGGAGGCGCTCGCGGATCTGCTCGCAGGCGTTCTTCACGGCCGCGCCGTTGAGGTCCGCCCCGGCACTGGCGGCGGTGGCGGAGGTGTTGGGCACCTTGTCCGTGCGCGTCGGGGCCAGCCGCACCTTGTGCAGCGGGATGCCCAGCGTGGTCGCGGCCACCTGGAGCATCTTGGTGTGCAGGCCCTGACCCATCTCGGTGCCGCCGTGGTTGATCAGGACCGAGCCGTCCTTGTAGACCAGCACCAGCGCGCCGGCCTGGTTGAAGGCGGTGAGGTTGAACGAGATGCCGAACTTGATCCCGGTGATCGCGAGCGCCCGCTTGGTGTGCGGGTGCGCGGCGTTGAAGGCCGCGATCTCCTGCCTGCGATCGGCGAGGGCCGCGTCCTCCCGGACCTGCCGCCAGACGGCGGAGATCCGTTCGGGGTGCAGGACCGGCTGTCCGTACGGCGTCGCCTGGCCCTGCCGGTAGAAGTTGCGTTCGCGCAGCTCCATCGGATCCAGGCCGAGCAGCGGAGCGCACCGGCCCATGATGTCCTCGATCACCAGCATGCCCTGCGGTCCGCCGAAGCCGCGGAAGGCGGTGTTGGAGACCTTGTTGGTCCTGGCGATGCGGCCGGTGATGCGCGCGTGCGGAATCCAGTAGGTGTTGTCGATGTGGCACAGCGCGCGGGCCACCACGGGCTCGGACAGGTCCAGGCTCCAGCCGCCGTCCGCGGTCAGGGTGGCGTCCAGGGCCTGGATGCGGCCCTCGGTGTCGAAGCCGATCTTCCAGGTGGCGTGGAACCCGTGGCGCTTGCCGGACATGGTCAGGTCCTGGGTCCGGTTGAGCCGTACCCGGACCGGCCGGCCGGTCAGCCTGGCGCCGAGCGCGGCGATGGCCGCGAACCCGTGCGGCTGCATCTCCTTGCCGCCGAAGCCGCCACCCATTCGCAGGCACTGCACGGTCACCTCGTGGCTGTGCAGGCCGAGGACGTGCGCGACGATCTCCTGCGTCTCCGAGGGATGCTGGGTGCTGCTCTGGACGAACATCTGCCCGTTCTCGTCGACGAGGGCCAGCGCCGCGTGCGTCTCGAGATAGAAGTGTTCCTGATCGGAGAACTGGAACTCGCCGGTGAACACGTGCGCGGAGTCGGCGAAGCCGGCGTCGACGTCGCCGGTCACCATCACGGGCCGGGCGCCGTGGAAGCTGTCCGCCGCGATCGCCTCCGCCAGCGTGATCACGGAGGGCTTCTCGTCGAGTTCCACCTCGACGGCCGCCGCACCGAGCCGGGCCGCCTCCAGGGTCTCGCCGAGCACCCAGGCGACGGCGTGGCCGTGGAACATGACCTCGTCGGGGAAGAGCGGTTCGTCGTGCTTCATTCCGGCGTCGTTGACGCCGGGTACGTCGGCACCCGTCAGCACGCGGACCACACCGGGCACGGCGAGCGCGGGCCCGGTGTGCAGCGCGGTGATCCTGCCGTGGGCCTTCATGACCTGGACCGGGTAGGCGTGCAGGACGTCCTTGGTGCGGTGGACCAGGTCGTCGGTGTAGAGCGCGGCGCCCGTGACGTGCAGGGTGGCGCTCTCGTGTGGCATCGACAGCCCGACGACAGGCTTTTCGGGACGCTCGGACAACTGGCTCATGACGACACCGCCTCGGTGGTTCGCGCGTACAGCTTCAACAGGCTCTGGCCGAGCATCGCGGAGCGGTAGCCGGCGCTGGCTCGGTGATCGTCCATCGGGGTGCCCTCGTCCCGCAGCACCCGGGCCGCGGCCTCGACGGTCTCCGCCGTCCACGGCCCGCCCTCGAGGGCCGCCTCGGCGGCGAGGGCGCGGATCGGGGTGGCGGCCACGCCGCCCAGGCCGATGCGTGCCTTGCGTACGGTCCCGTCCTCGATGTCGAGGGCGAAGGCGACCGCCACGCTGGAGATGTCGTCGAAGCGTCGTTTGGCGATCTTGTGGAAGGCCGTGACGGGCGCCAGCGGCAGCGGGACGCGCACCGCGCGGATCAGCTCGCCGGGCCGGCGCACGCTCTGTCGGTAACCGGTGAAGTAGTCGGCCAAGGGGACCTCGCGCTCACCGTCGGCGCCGGCGAGCACCACCGACGCCTCCAGCGCGAGCAGGACCGGCGGGCTGTCACCGATGGGGGAACCGGTACCGAGGTTGCCGCCGAGGGTGGCGCTGTTGCGGATGAGCCGGGACGCGAACTGGGGGAACAGCTCTGCCAGCAGGGGGACGCTGCCGTCGAGGCGGCGTTCGATCTCGGTGAGCGTCTGCGCCGCCCCGATCTCGATGTGGTCGGACTCGACGCGCAGTTCCCGCAGTTCGGGCAGCCGGTCGACCGCGACCACACAACCGGCCCGGCGGGAGCGGATGTTCACTTCCACACCCCAGTCGGTGCTTCCGGCGACGACCACCGCGTCGGGCCGCTCGCGCAGCAGCCGCAGTGCATCGGCCAGTGTGGCCGGCCGCAGGAACGCGCTGTCGTCCCGCGTGTATGCGGTGGCGACGGGTGCGGGCGGGGACTGCTCGCGGCGCTGCGCGAGGGGGTCGTTCTCGGCAGGCGCGCCGACGGCGAACGCGGCATCGCGGATCGGGCGGTAGCCGGTGCAGCGGCACAGGTTTCCGCTCAGCGCGTGCAGATCGAAACCGTTCGGACCGTGCTCGGAGTGGGAGTCGGCGTCGGTGGCGTCGGCGGCCTCGGCCTCCGCTCTCGGCTGCGCGCAGCGGTCGGGCCGGTAGTACTCGGAGGCCATGCTGCAGATGAACCCCGGTGTGCAGTACCCGCATTGGGATCCGCCGCGGACGGCCATCTCCTCCTGTACGGGGTGCAGTTCGGCCGGCTCGCCGGGTGCGCCGGCGGTGGCGAGGCCTTCGGAGGTGATGACCTCCTGGCCGTCGAGCGCCGCGACCGGGACCAGGCAGGCGTTGACCGCCACCCAGTCCGTGGGCTTGTTCACCCCGGGACGGGCCACCAGGACCGAGCAGGCGCCGCACTCACCCTCGGCGCAGCCCTCCTTGGTGCCGGTGAGGCCGCGCTCGCGCAGGAAATCCAGCACCGTGGTGTGGGGTGCGGCCGGTGAGATCGGTGCTTCTTTCCCGTTGACCGTGATAATCGCCATGTGCAGGAGCTTTCTCTCTTCGTGGTCGCGGCTCGGCATACCGCAGCTCGGCATACCGCAGCGCGACACATCGGCACACAACGAAGTGCCGTGAGTGATGACAGAGATGAGAAGGTGCCGGGGCCGCGACGGGCACGCCGGTGAGGGGGCTGTTCAGCAGCCGTGAGCTACACGACCCGGAGCCCAGGCGATCTGGTGTGCGGGGCGAGGCAGTTCGGAGAGGGTCGACATCCGGCTTCGCCTCCTTCCAGCAGCTCATGGGCGGGTGCGGTTGAAGTTACGTTGCCGCAGGTTGATCGGTCAAGCCGCTGTGGGTCGATTCCACGAAGGCCGGCCACCTCGTGCGGCGGGTCTTCGTACGCGCAACCAATTGTGTCCCCATCGAACCCGCTGCATCCTTTCCGTCACGCTCACCTCGCGCAGCGTAGCGGCGCCCGAGCCCCCTGGCAGCGTTCCGACTCGCCCGAACCGTCCCGGGCGCGACAGCATGGAGGGAGAGGGCGTACCGCGGGATGTCCTCGGCAGGAGGCGACACGGACGGTGACCAGACATCGCTTTGCGTTCTGCGGGGCCGAGCTCGCCGCTGTCTACGTGGTCGCGGACCAGCACAGGGAGCTCCACCTGGCCGAGCTGACCGGAAACCGCGGGGTCCTCTACGGACTGCCCGCGATCCTCGCCGTGGCCGGCCATTCGCCCGCCGCCAACGCCTTCCGCTCCGGCAGCCCGCTGTGGCTGACGCCCAAGGAACTCGCCACGTTCATCGAGGACGACCCCCACCACTTCCCCACCCGGGTCGGGGACGGCGCCCCCCAGTCGCCCGCCAGGATCTCGCTGGGCGCGCTGCCGCTCGGACACGGCGACCAGGAGCTCGGGTGCCTGATCGTCGCCGGCGAGGTCGGGGACGGCTTCAGCGCCGACGACCGCAGCCTCCTGGAGCTCTACGCCGATCAGGTGGCCGCCGGACTCCAATCGGTCGCCGCGCGCTTCGCCGGGCACAAGGCCCCGCAGGCGCATCTGGGCCAGTCCCTGGTGCCCGACCAGGGCGGCGCCTTCATCCTGGAGCTGGGCACCGGCCGCATGGAGGCCCACGCGCACGTGCTCGAACTGCTCGGTCTGCCGCCCGAGCAGTTCGACGGACAGGTGGAGACCCTGCTCGCCTGCGCCGTTCCCGACGACATGCCCGCCCTGATGGCGATCGTGGAGCCCGACCGGCTGGCCGCCACGGCCGGCCAGCAGCTGGCGTTCCGGATCCGCCGCCCGAACGGCGAGCTGCGCTGGCTCGGGCTGCGCTGCCGGGTGGAGGTGGACTCCGCCGGCACGCCCCGGCGCGTCCTGGGCGTGGTGGCCGATGCCACCTATCTGCGCCCCAGCGCCGACGAGGTCTCCGTCGTGCAGCGGCTGTCGGCCACGCTCGCGGGAGCGGCGACCATCCGCGAGGTGAGCCGGCTGGTGGTCGCCGCCCTGCGCGAGCCGCTCGGAGCCTGCCGGGTCGCGGTCGGCGAACTGGAGCTCGAACGGCTCAGGGTCACCGCCCTCGACCCTCCCGAACCCGACGCCTGGCCCGAGGTCTGGCGCGCGGAATGGCGGTCCGAGTGGCCCGACGTGGCCCTCAGCGACCTGCCCACCCTGCAGAGCGCGCTGCGCGGGGGACACATGAGCCTGTGGCCGCCGGGCGCCGACCTCGAACCCGGCCTGCTGGGCGTCGGGCCCGGTGGTCTTGCGGTCCTGCCGCTGCCCGCCGAAGGCCGGATGGTCGGGGTGTGCCTGGTGGGGTGGGACACGGAGCACCGGTTCGGCCCCGAGGAGCGGTCCCTGCTGACCGCGGCCGCGGGGCTGGTGGGGCAGGCGCTGGTGCGCGCCCACGCACTGGACGCGGGGCACGAACTCGCCACCATGCTCCAGCGCAGTCTGCTGCCCCGTAAGCTCCCGGAGCTGCCGGGCGGGGTCGCGGTCGCCCGCTACCTGCCGGCGACGGCCGGGCTCGAGGTCGGCGGCGACTGGTACGACGTCATTCCGCTCGGTGACGGTCATGTGGCGTTCGTCATCGGGGACGTCCAGGGGCACAGTGCGGGGGCCGCCACCATCATGGGCCAGATGCGGACGGCGGTCAGGGCCTACGCGGTGGAGGGCCACCCGCCCGACGTGGTGGTCGCGCGGGCCAACCGGCTGCTCGGCGGCATGGAAACCGACCTGTTCGCCACCTGCGGGTACGTGGACCTGGACATGGAGGAGGGCATCGCCCGCGTCGTACGGGCCGGCCATCTGCCGCCGATCCTGCGCCATCCCGACGGCGTCACGGAGGAAATGGTGGTCGAGGGCGGGCCTCCCCTGGGGGTGCTGGAGGAAGCCGAATTCCCCATGACCGAGACCGGGTTGCTCCCGGGGACCCTGCTCATCCTGCTGACGGACGGCATGGTCGAATCCGCGCGGCTGCATCTGGAGGAGGGTATGCGGCGGGTGTGCGACGTGGCCGCCGAGGCCGACCCGGTCGATGTCGGAGGACTGGCCGACGAGTTGGTCATGCGCGTGGGCCGCCGCGACGACGACGTGGCGTTGCTCCTGCTCCGCTACGACGGGACGCGGGGCCGGCCGAAGCGGAGCCACTGGACGGTGTGGCGGCTGCCCAAGGCGGTCCTGCACGCGCGCCGCTTCACCGCGCGCACCCTGCGGTCCTGGGGAGTGGTGGAGGAACTCGACACGGCCCTGCTGATCGTGTCCGAGCTGGTCACCAACGCCATCGTGCACACCCAGGGCGAGGTGGGGATGGACCTGACCCTGTCGACGGACCGGCTGCGGATCGCCGTGAACGACGCGTCGCCGCGCAGCCCCGTCAAACCGGTGTCGGTGAGCTGGGAGGCGACCGGCGGTCGCGGGCTGTTCATCGTCGAGGCGACGGCGATGGCCTGGGGCTCGGTGCCGCTCAGCGGCGGCAAGCAGGTCTGGGCCGAGATCCCCTGGCGTCGCGCGGACCCGTCTCAGTGAGCCCGCTGTCCCGGCGGTGCGTGCCCGGCCGGGAGCGCACCGGGCTCGAAGCGGACCGCGGCCTGGAAGCGGGCCTTGCGGGCGGCGCGCCGGAAGACGGTCAGGACGGCCGGGCCGGCCAGGCAGATGCAGACGAAGTTGGTGACGGCGCGGCCGGTGTCCCAGCCGAGGGACGTGGCCAGGTCGAAGGCGAGGTAGCGCTGGAACTGCTCGGTGAAGGGGAGCCCGGGGAGGTAGGCGATGGAGCTGTTCGGGTCGAGGGAGAAGGGCCAGAAGGAGAGGTTGAGGAGGAAGCCGAAGAGGTAGCCGGACACCGAGCCGTAGCCGGCGAGCAGGGCGACCTCCCGGCGCCCCGTGGCCTTCGGGAGGAATCCGGCGAGCATGCCGACGAAGGCGCAGCCGAACATCTGGTACGGCATCCAGGGGCCGACGCCGCCCGTGATGAGGGCGGAGGCGAAGAGGGAGGTGCAGCCGAGGGTGAAGCCGAAGCCGGGGCCGTAGACGCGGCCGGCCAGGACGAGGATGAAGAAGACCGTCTCGATGCCGGCGGTCCCCGCGCCGAGGGGGCGGATCGCGGCGTTGACCGCGGACAGGACGCCCAGCATGGCCAGGGCCTTGGAGTTGATGCCGCCCTCGGCGATCTCGGAGATCACCACGCAGAGCACGATGACGAGCAGGACGCCGAAGATCAGGGGCGGCGCGTAGTTCGAGCCGAACTTGCCCGGGGCGACGAGGAACGGCCAGAAGAAGGCGACGATGCCGAGGAACGCGGCCATGGCGATGACGATCGCGGCCCGGGGCCGGATGCGGATGGCCGCGGAGTACGTGCTCACGAGTGCGGGTCCGTTTCGTCGGCGGGGAGTACGGCGGCCAGCTGGTCCACGGTGAGGAAGGGCAGCGGGGCCAGGATCTTCGCCGTCTGCGGGGCGAAGACGGGGGAGGCGACGATGACCTCGGTGGTGGGGCCGTCGGCGACGATGTCCCCCTCGGCCATGACCACGACGCGGTCGGCGGCGCGGGCGACGAACTCCACGTCGTGGGTGGAGATCACCACGGCCCGGCCCTCGGCCGCCAAGTCGTCGACGATGCGGATCAGTTCGCCCTTGGCGCGGTAGTCCAGTCCGCGGGTGGGCTCGTCCAGCAGCAGCACCCGGGGGGCCGCCGCCAGCTGGATCGCGAGGACGAGGGCGAGCTTCTGCCCCTCGGACAGGTCCCGGGGGTGGGTGGAGTCGGGGATGCCGGGCGCCAGTCGGTCCAGGACGGCGCGGGCCCGGACCCCGTCCGCGCCGACCCCGGACTCGGCGTCCGCCTGGTCGAGTTCCTGCTTCACCGACTCCAGGTAGAGCAGGTCGGTGGGGGTCTGCGGGACCAGCCCCACCAGCTGCCGGGCGTCCGCGGCGGACAGCTTCCGCGGATCCTGCCGTGTCGGGCCGTCGGGGGTCGCGACGGCCACGGTGCCGGCCTTGCGCGGCCCGGAGCCCTGCAAGGCCCACAGGAGGGACGACTTCCCGGAGCCGTTGCGGCCCATGAGGGCGGTGATCTCCCCGCCGTGCAGGTCGAGGTCGACCTCGCGGACGGCCGGGACGCCGTGGTAGGTGACGGTGACGCCGCGCGCCGTGAGGAGCTGCGGGCGGTCCGCGGCGGCGGCGGGCCGCACCGGCGGGGGAACGGAGCCGGCCAGTCGGGAGCGCAGCGGAGCCGCGGCCCGGCGGGCGTCACGGATGGAGAGGGGCAGGGGGGTCCAGCCGGCGGCGCGGCCCAGTTCCACGATGGGCGGCGCGATGGACGACGTACGGAAGATCTCGGCGGGCGGACCGGACACCACGCGCCCGTCGCCGGGGAGGTGGATGACGCGGTCGGCGTACTGGACCACGCGCTCCAGGCGGTGTTCGGCGAGCAGCACGGTGACCCCGAGGTCGTGCACCAGGCGGGTGACGGCGGCCAGCACCTCCTCGGCCGCGGTCGGGTCCAGGGCGGAGGTCGGCTCGTCGAGGACGAGGACCCGGGGGTGGGCGGTCAGCACGGAGCCGATCGCCACGCGCTGCTGCTGGCCCCCGGAGAGCTCGTGCAGGGCGCGGTGGCGGAGGTCGGCGAGGCCGAGGAGGTCGAGGGTCTCCTCGACGCGCTTGCGCATGGTGGCCGGAGGGACTGCCAACTGCTCCATGGCGTAGGCGAGTTCCTCCTCGACGGTGTCGGTGACGAAGCCGTCGAGCGGATCCTGCCCCACGACGCCGACCACGTCGGCGAGTTCGCGGGGCGGATGGTCGGCGGTGTCGCGACCGTCCACGAGGACCCGGCCGAAGAGGGTGCCGCCGGTGAAGTGCGGGACGAGGCCGTTGACGGCGCCGAGCAGGGTGGACTTGCCGACGCCCGTGTGACCGACGACGAGGCACAGTTCACCCTCCTCGACGGTCAGGTTCACGTCCCGCAGCACCGGTTCGGCCGTGTCCTCGTACTGGACGGTGACCTGGTCGAAGTGGATCACTTGGCTTCCTCGGTGCGCTGTGCGGGGACGGCCGGGCGGGCGGCCGCCGTCGGTCGGGCGGGGGCGGACGGGGGCGGCGCCAGGAAGCCCGCGGTCCCGGCGAGGAGGATCGCGGCGGCGGGTACCAGCGGCAGGGTGGGCCAGCTGAGCGGGTAGATGGAGGGGTTGAGCTCGGCGGCGTTGAACCCGGCGTTGCTGAAGAGGAGTACCGCCGACAGGACGCCGCAGCCGGCGACGGCCCACTCCGCGGCCCGCCAGGGGTCGGGCCGGTAGGTGGTGCGGGTGATGCGGCGCCCGCCGAGGCGCAGTCCCGCGAAGCACAGCAGCGCGCCCGCGCCCATGGCGGGCAGCCCGAGCAGCTTGGGCGCGGTGGCGTCGAGGAGACCGTACGCCCCGGCGCACAGGCCGCACATGCCGAGCAGCATGAGAGCTCCGGTCAGCCGGCGCGAGCGGCGGGTGGCGGTGCCGGCGCGGCCGTAGCCGCGGGAGTCCATGGCGGCGGCCAGGCGCAACGAGCGCTCCAAGGCGTCCTCCAGGACGGGGACGATGATGCCGCGCAGGGCGCGCAACCCCTTGGTGCGGCCCGCGCGGAGCCGGCGGGCCCGGTGCACCCGCTGGACGCTCTGCACCAGTTGGGGCGCCACGCTGATGGACACGGTGACGGCCACGCCCAGTTCGTACAGGGCGCCGGGCAGGACGCGCAGGGCCCGCTTGGGGTTGGCGAGGGTGTTGGCCGCGCCGATGCAGCACAGCATGCAGGCGAGCCGGAGGCCGTCGGTCGCCGCGGAGAGCAGCGCCTCCAAGGAGACGGGGCCGCCGAGTTGGATGCCCGCGTACCAGTCCGGGGTGGGGATGTGCGGGAGGGAGAAGAGGAAGTGGTCGCGCGGGGTGATGCCGGTGGCGAAGACCGCGCGGAAGAGCACGCGGATCGCGACGACGGTCAGCGCGAGGTAGAGGTAGTACTTGAATCCGCGCGCCCAGGGGGCCTCGGTGCGACGCATGGTGATCACGTAGCCGAGGACCGCGAGGACGAGGAACAGCAGCAGCGGGTTGTTGGTGCGGCTCACCGCGGTGGCCAGGGCGAGCGCCCAGATCCACCAGGCGACCGGGTGCAGGGTGCGGGGCAGACGGCGGCCGCCCGCGTCCGGCGCGGGGCCGGACGCCGCCGGCTCGGCCGCTGCCGCCGTGGCGGTGGTGCGTGACACGCGGCTACTCCGTACGACGGCGGCGCTTGGCCGCGTACACGGCGGCGGCGCCGATCAGCAGCACCAGCGCTCCGGTGGCGACGGCGGGCAGGTACGAGCCGACGTCGTGGGCGGCGTCGGCGGCGGGCGCCGCCTCGACCACCTCGGGGCCGGGGGCGGGCGCCGCCACCGCGGGAGCGCTGGACGAGGGAGACGCGGAGGGCGTCGGCGAGGCGCTCGCGGAAGGGCTCTCCGAGGCCGAGGGGCCGGGCGGCGGCGTCGTGGAAGGCGCGGGGCCGGCCGGCGGGGGGTTCTCCGGCTTCGGGCCCGTGTTGACGTTCGGAGGCAGGGGCGCCGCGGTGCGGGTGTCCTTGGGGGCCGGCTTGTCGCCGCCGGTCGGCTGGGCGTTCTTGGCGCGCAGCTGGTCGGGGGTGACCGTGGGCTTGCCCTCGGTGCCCTCGATGTTGGTGCCCCCGAAGATCCACAGGTCGACGCTGCCGGGCTTCGGCTTGTAGAGCATCGCGCCGAGCTGGCTGTACTCCCACGTGTTCTGGCCCGGGCCCGCGTGCCAGTACGACCAGTAGGCGGAGGCGGGCGGGGTCAGGACGCAGTCGTCCTGCTGCGGGGTCGGGAACTGCTTCCCGCCCTGGTACCCGCTGTAGCCGATGCGGCAGATGAAGGCGGGGCCGTCGTGGCCCGTGCCGGTGGTGGCCCAACCGCCCTGGTTGAGCAGCTCGTAGCCGGTGGTGGGCGTCGTACCGCAGGAGCGGTAGACGGGCCCGCCCCAGCGGCTGAAGTCCACGGCGAGGACGACTCCGGAGGAGGTGGTGCACTGGCCCATCGGCTGCGGGGCCGCCCCGGCCGGGGCCGCGGTGGCGGCGAACGCCGCCACCGTCAGCCCGAGCGCGGCGGCCGTACGGGTCAGGGCGCGCAGGACGCGGCCGGTCATGCCCCGCCTCCGGTGACGGTACGGCGCTTGCGCGCCGCGCGGGTGACGCCCCAGCCGCCGAGGACGAGGGCCACGGCCGCGGCGGCGAGTCCGCCGACCTGGGCGCCGGTGGAGGCGAGGCCGCCACCGCCCGAACCGGAGCCCGTACCGCCCGCGCCCTCTCCCGGGGTCACGATGACGGGCGCGGAGGGGGAGCCGGAGGGCCGGACCGAGGTGCTGGGCACGGGCTGCGGGGTGGTGCCGTCCAGGCTGCGGGTGAGGGTGGCGAAGGAGATGCCGGTGGCTCCGCCGACGGCCTGGGTGGAGGCGCGCACGTCGGATCCGGGCTGGCCGCCCTTCGCCACGTTGAATCCGCCGTCGCCGTTCTGCTGGGAGGCCAGGAAGGTGCGGGCCCTGGCGATGCGGTCCGCGTACCTGGCGCTGTCCAAAGACATGCCCTGCACGGCCAGCGCCGCCGAGTTGACGGAGTTGCCCGAAGCGCCGGGGAAGCCGCCGTCCTCCTTCTGCTGCGACGCCAGCCAGGTCAGCGCCTTGTCGACGGCCGCCTGCGAGGCGGCGTCCGGGAACAGGTCGAGGGTCATCGCCGCCATGGCGGTGGAGTCGACCTCGGCCTGGCTGGGCTCGCCGATCAGGCTGGGCCAGGCACCCGAGGGCTCCTGGAGGCTCTTCAGGTAGGCGATGGGCTCTCCCACGGCGGCGCTCTCGCCCGCGCGGACCTGGGCGATCACGCCGAGGGACTGGGAGAAGACGGACGTGGCGTTGGTGTAGGCACCCTTGTCGGCGCAGGAGCGGTCGGGCTTGGCCGACTTGGCCGGGCACACGGCCTTGGCGAGTGCGGCGATCAGGTCCTGGCCGCCGAAGTCGCGGGGGTCGCGGCCCACGGCCTGGGCGAGGAGGGCCGTCTTGCCGATGGAGCCGCCGCCGGCGTACTTGGTGCCGATCAGGGTCCAGTCGTGCACGCCGCGGCCCTTGCCGTCCTTGCCGCCCTTGTCGAGGAAGTCGACGACGTTGCGCAGGGTGGTGTTGTCCTCGCCGGTGGCGGCGAGCGCGTAGGCGCCGTCGATGGTCAGGCCGTAGTCGGCGAAGCCGCTGCCGGGGCTGTTCTCGTAGTACCGGCCCTGGACCAGCCGACTGTGGTCGGTGAGGTAGGCCGTGCCCTTCTTCAGGTCGGGCCCGTCACCCGGTACGGGCTTCGTGGGGTCCGGGGACGGCTTCGGCGGGTCGGCCTTCTTCGTGGTGAGCGCCACCAGGTCGGTCTTCGCGCCGGCGATGGTGGCCGCGGTGGTGGCCGTCAGGACGGGGTCGGTGTCCGGATCCTCGAACGTGAAGGCGCCCACCGGGAGTTGCTCCCGCGACAGCCAGGAGACCGCGGCGTCCGCGAAGAGCGGGTCACCGAGCGCACGCAGGGCCTGGGCGGCCAGGCCGGTGGAGAAGGAGCTGCCGACCGTGGTGTACGAGGCTGCGGGCAGCGACCCGGTCGGGAACTGGGCCTTCTTCAGGTACGCGCGGCCCTTCTCCACGACGGGGTCGTGACCGCCGGCCCGCTTGAGGGCCAGGGTCATCAGCCCGGTGGCACCCGCTTCGCTGTCGCACCAGTCGCCGGCGCGGAGCAGCATGCTGCTGAAACCGCCGTCCTCGCACTGGAACGCGGTCATCCGGGCCACGGCGTCGGCGGGCGGTGTCACCCCGCCGTTCAGCAGGGCGATCACGGCCAGGGCCTGGCCCTCGGCCTGGTAGGGGGTGCGGAAGTCGCCCTTGGTCATGCAGCCGGGGACCGGCTCGGGGGCTTCGACGCCGCTCGTGCAGACGTACTTCACGAGGTCGCCGAGCAGGTCGCGCCCGCCGAAGGCGCGGGGGTCCTTGCCGGTGGCCTCGGCGACGAGCGCGAGCCGGGCCGCGGCGGTGGCGTCCGGGGCCTGGTCCTTGCCGGCCGGGTACGCGTACGCCTGCGTGTGCGCGGGCGTGGCGAGGAAGGCGGCGGCCTTCTGTGCGGCCGGACTCTTGGGGTCGACCGCGGCCAGGGCGTAGACCACCTCGGTGGTGGCCGGGTAGTCCGGATCGGTGGAGTCCGCCTTGACGACGCGCTCACCGTCGATCAGCTTCCCGGTCAGCCAGCGGGTGGCGGCGGGGAGGTCGACCGCGCCCGGCGGTACGTCCGGCGGCTTCGGGCCGGTGGGGTCCGGCTTGGGGCCCCCACCGCCGGCCCGCACGTCGTCGGGGGAGAAGGTGGGCTTGCCGGAGGTGCCGCCGACGTCGGTCCCGCCGAACACCCAGGCGTCCACGTCACCGGGCTTCGGCTCGCGGGACTTCGCGCCGAGGGAGCTGTAGGTCCACTTCTGGTCGCCGGGCGAGGCGTGCCAGTACGACCAGTAGGCGGTGGCCTGCGGGGTGAGGACGCAGTCCTCCTTGTCCGCGGTGGGGTACTCCGTACCGGAGTTGAAGGCGCCGAAGCCGAGGCGGCAGACGAAGGCGTCACCGTCGTGCCGGGTGCCGACCGTGGTGAACCCGGCCGTGTGCAGCAGCTCGTAGCCCGTCGTGGGGGTGGTGTCGCAGCCCCGCTCGACCTTGCCGCCGAAGGGGCCGAAGTCGACGGCCACGACCGCGCCGGCGGTGGCCGTGCACTGCTCGACGGGGTCGGCGTTCGCGGAGGTGGGCGCCGTCAGGAACGCCACTCCCGCACCGACGGTCAGGAACGCCGCCGTTGCCAGGGACAGCAGCCGCCGTCTGGTGTGCGTACGCCGTTCGTCCCGCTGTTCGGTCCCCACCGCGGCCCTCGTCTCTGCCGGGCGGCTGCGTGCGTGGCGATGCGCCCCCGGCACGGCTGGGCTCGTGGGGGAGCGGAGACGACCACGCCGTAGTCCGCGACGGCGTTCTTCGTACAGATGACTGCACACCAGGTGTTCCGACTCGCCCGGCGGGTGCCGGGCCTACGGTTGCGGGTCAGCGCCGGACTTCGACCGGCTTCCCCTGGTGCTGAGTTCTTGTCAGGCGGAGTGCAACACGGGCCGAGGCAGGGCGTCAAGGTGGCGTGTGTCTCACCGCAACCGTCGTTCGGATCGCTGCCGGGACGGCTGGCGGACCCCTGATCACTCGGGTAGCGTCCAGGGCTGCCACATGGGGGAACCTGGTGAGAATCCGGGGCTGACGCGCAGCGGTGTGGGACGGCGGGGGCCGTTCCCGAGCCCGAATGCCCACGCGGCAACGCAGCACCGAGAAGCCGTACCACGCGTTCCGGACGGCGGCCTCCGCCATGCCCGCCCGCGTCCGAACGGGCCGGGACGGAGCAGGGACCCGCCGGCGTCCGCCGATTCCAGGAGCAGGCCATGTCCCGTCCCCGTACCTCCCGCCGCCTCGCGCTCGCGGTGCCCGCCGCGCTCGGCGCCTTCGCCCTCACCGCGCTGCCCGCCTTCGCGACCTCGACGCCCGCGCAGATCGCCACGTCCAAGACCAACGGCGTCGCCTACCTCAAGTCCCTGCAGGCGGCGGACGGTTCGTACGCCGGCTCGGGGCTGTCCAACGAGTGGGCGTTCAGCGCCTTCGCCGCGGCCGGTACGGCGGTCGTCGACGTCGCCCCGGGCGGTGACACGACGAAGAACGCCCGGACCGTCTACCGCAACCTGATCTCCACGTCCGGCTGGCCGTCCGCCACCCCGGTCGTCACCGACTACGAGCGCGGCACGCTGAACGCGTACGCGGCGGGCATCGACCCGGCGCGCGTCTCGGACTCGAGGAACCTCATAGCGAACGTCTACTCCTACTGGCAGACCGCCGAGGCGGGCTACTTCGGCCCGTCCGGCAACTTCAACGGCACCGTCTTCGCGGCCCTCTCGCTGGGCGGCGCCAAGACCCAGGCCGGCGGCACCCGGATCCCGCAGGCGCTGACCGACTCGATCGTCACCCGCATCCGCGCCAATCAGCACAACGACGGCGGGTGGACCTTCAGCAAGGCCGAGGGCAACCCCACGGCGCTGGCCACCGCGGGCGACGTCGACATGACCGGTGCGGCGATGGCGGCCCTCTGCGTCTCGGGCGTCCCCAACACCGACGCCGACGTGGTCCAGGGGAAGAACTTCCTCAAGGGCAGGCTCGCCACCACCGGCGCCTTCAACTCCATGTACGGGGTCAACACCAGCTCCAACGGCTGGGGCGTCGCCGGGCTCAACGCCTGCGGCATCAACCCGCAGACCGGAGACTTCCTCACCGCCTCCAACAAGACCCCGATCGACTTCCTGCTCGCCAACCAGTACAACCCGGCGGGCGGCTTCAAGTACAAGCCGGCCGACACCACCCCGTCCCCCTACTCCTCCATCGACTCCCTGCGCGCCGTCGCCGGCGGCTTCACCGCCGCCCCGCCGGTCCCGGTCACCCCCGGCGCCCCGCAGTGGGTCGCCCAGTCCACCTTCACCGCCGGTACGGCCACCAAGCTGGCCCTCACCGTCGACGACGGCGCCGGCGGCCTGAAGGTCTGCTCCGTCGCCTTCACCCCGACCGGCACGACCACCACCCTCGGTGACGTCCTGAACGCGGCCACCACCGGGGCCACCCCGGCCGGCTGCGTCACCAGCGTGACCCCCTCGTCGGGCACCGGCACGATCACCGCCGTCAACGGCAAGGCCAACAGCGGCTCCAACACCTGGAAGGTCAGCGTCGACGGCTCCGCCTTCGCCGGCGCCGCCCGCAACAAGGTGATCAACGTGGGCGACACCATCGCCCTGCGCTGGGGCGCCTGATCCCTCCCGGGTGCGTGGCCCGTACGGAGCCACGCACCCGGCCCTGAGGACCGGCGTTACCGGAGGGCCTCGAAGGAGGCGACCAGGTCGGTGGGGGAGGGGAGTGCGGATATCTCGGCCTGGGTGGTGGCGGCGGCCTTGCGGAGGTCCTCGTCGGTGAGGAGCCGGCTGAGCAGGCCGGCGTCCACGCTGTCGCCGCTCGCGCGCAGGGCGAAGCCCAGGCCCGTCGCGGCGTCGACGTTGATGAAGTGATCGGCGCCCTGCGGGAGGATCAGCTGGGGGACGCCCCGGGCGGCGGCGGTGAGCATGGTGCCGGAGCCGCCGTGGTGCACGACCGCGTCGGCGGTGTCCAGCAGCTGGGCCAGCGGCACCCAGGGCAGGGGGCGGACATTGGCGGGGAGGGTGCCGAGCGGGCCGAGGTCGGTGTCGCCCACGGCGAGCAGGAACTCGGCGTCGACGGAGGCGGCTTCGGCTATCACCCGGCTGACCGGGTCGACGCCCGCGAAGGCGGTCACCACCGTACCGAGGGTGACGGCGATCCGGGGCCGGGAGCCCCGGGCCACCAGATCGCCGGGCACCGTGCCGCCGCCGTTGTACGGCACGTAGCGGACCCGCAGGCCGGTGCCGTCCCCGCCGAGGGAGGCGGGCACGACGTCGAGGACGGTACGGGTCGCCGGTCCTTCGAGCCCACGGGCCCGGTACTCGTCCGCCAGGACGTCGGCGAGCCGGCCGACCATGTCGAAGCCGGACATCACGCCGAAGTTGTGCACCACGGCGGGTATCCCGAGGGCCGCCGAGACCAGGGGTGCGGCGGCCTGGAAGGCGGCGTGGACGATGAGGTCCGGCTGCCAGGCGGTGGCGACCGCGAACAGGCCGTCGATGGTGACCCGGCTGTGCTCCGCGAAGCCGGCGGCGGCCTGCCTCTGGAGGTCCTCCGGGCTCTCGCCGTCCGTGACGAACTGCGGCTCGTCGCCGTCCGAGGCGCGCCGGAAGGCCTCCATCAGCGTCGAGCCGTCGCCGATCTCGACGGTGGGGATGCCGGTCTGCCGCAGCTGGTCGAGCGGGGCCGAACCGGCGAACAGCACCTCGTGCCCGGCGGCCTGGAGCGCCTGGGCGGTCGGCACCATCGGGAACAGGTGGCCTGCGGCAGCGGGGCCGGTGAACAGTACGCGCACGGCGTTACTCCTTGGGTGGAGCTCCTTGATTCTTCTTCCAGACCGTCGAACGTGCGTGCCGCCGCGTCAGTTTCCGCTGGGGTGGGCGAAATTCAGCCGATTCTGATCCTCGCGGACCGGTGCATATCGTGGACGTATCGAAAATCGCATACGCCCCTGCAACGGCCCTCCGTCTCCAATGAGGGCATGAACCACACCGCATCCCTGTCGGCACCGTCCCGCCGCGCGCGCAGGACCGTGCTCCTCGGCCTGGCGGTCCTCGCCCTGGCGAGCGCCCTGTTCGTCGTACGGCGGCCGCTCATGATGTCCGCTCCGACGTGCATGGCAGGGCGGTGGCACGGCTGCTTCGACACGTTCAACGGTGTGGTGCTCATGACACTGGTCGCACTGCCGTTGGCCGTGCTGGTGGCGTGGGCGTCGGCCCGCCGGCGGCGTGCCGCCGGCATCGCGTCGCCGTGGCGGACGTCGCTGGCCGAGGTGGGCATCGTCCACGGGACGGTGCCGTTCGTATGGATGACCATGATGCCGGGCTCCGGGGCCGGCATCGTCCCCGGCCGGGTGAGCCTGGTACCGCTGCGGGACCTGGTCACGATGGGGGCCCTCGGGACCGTCGGCAACCTGCTGGTCTTCGCGGCGCTGGGGTTCTTCGCCCCGATGCGGTTCGCCGCACTGGCGTCCCTGCCCCGGATCCTGGCGCTCGGAGCGGGCTGCTCGGTCCTGATCGAGACCGCACAGTACGTCCTGCGGCTGGACCGGGTGTCCTCCGTGGACGACGTCCTCGTCAACGCCACCGGCGCCGCACTGGCCGCGCTGGCATCGCGCCGCTGGTGGCGCACACCTCCCGCACGCCTGAGCAGACGCCTGCGACCTGTCCTGTTGCTTAGGCTTCAGCCATGCGCGTACTGATCGTGGAGGACGAGCCCTACCTGGCGGAAGCGGTCCGTGACGGTCTGCGCCTGGAGGCGATCGCCGCCGACATCGCCGGCGACGGCGACTCGGCCCTGGAACTGCTCAGCGTCAACTCCTACGACCTCGCGGTCCTCGACCGCGACATCCCCGGCCCCTCCGGCGACGAGGTCGCCCGGCGCATCGTCGCCTCCGGCAGCGGCATCCCGATCCTGATGCTCACCGCCGCCGACCGGATCGACGACAAGGCCTCCGGCTTCGAGCTCGGCGCCGACGACTACCTCACCAAACCGTTCGAGCTGCGGGAGCTCGTCCTGCGGCTGAGGGCGCTCGACCGCAGACGCGGGTACGCCCGGCCCCCGGTCCGCGAGATCGCGGGACTACGGGTCGACCCCTTCCGCCGGGAGGTCTTCCGCGACGGGCGCTACGTCGCGCTCACCCGCAAACAGTTCGCCGTGCTGGAAGTCCTCGTCGCCGCCGAAGGCGGGGTCGTGAGCGCCGAAGAGCTGCTGGAACGGGCCTGGGACGAGAACGTCGACCCCCTCACCAACGCCGTGCGCATCACCGTCTCCGCCTTGCGCAAACGGCTCGGCGAACCATGGGCCATCGCCACCGTGCCCGGCGTCGGCTATCGCATCGACACGAGCCCGGAGGCCGGACGCGAGGGCGCGGACCGTGGATAGGGCGCGCGGGCTGAGCGTCCGCTGCAAGCTCACCCTCAGCTACGCCGGATTCCTCATGCTCGCCGGCGTCCTGCTGCTCGCCGCGGTGTGGGTGTTCCTCCTGCGCTACGTCCCCGACCGCGCACTCATCGTCCCCGGCTCCACCGACACCCCCACCCCCGGTGTCTTTCCCGTCCGGTCCAACCTCCTGCGCGTGTTCGCCCCGAGGGCAGCCGCGGTACTGGTCTTCCTGCTGGTGCTCGGCCTCGTGGGAGGGTGGCTCCTCGCCGGCCGGATGCTCGCACCACTGACCCGGATCACGGACGCGGCGCGGATGGCAGGGAGCGGGTCGCTGTCCCACCGGATCCGCATCACGGGCCGCCAGGACGAGTTCCGTGAACTCTCCGACGCGTTCGACCAGATGCTCGAACAGCTCGAGTCCCGGGTCGCCGAACAGCGGCGGTTCGCCGCGAACGCCTCCCACGAGCTGCGCACCCCACTGGCGATCTCGCGGACCCTCCTCGACGTCGCCCGCAAGGACCCCACGCGGGACCGGGGCGAACTCATCGAACGCCTGCACGCCGTCAACACCCGGGCCATCGACCTCACCGAGGCCCTCCTGCTGCTCAGCCGCGGTGACCGCGGGAACTTCCGCCGCGAGGGCGTCGACCTCTCCCTCATCGCCGAAGAAGCAGCCGAAGCGCTGCTGCCCCTCGCCGAACAGCGCCGGATCACACTCGACGTCACCGGCGGGGCGGCCCGCACCAGCGGCTCCGCGGAGCTCCTGCTGCGGATGGCGACGAACCTCGTCCAGAACGCCATCGTCCACAACCTCCCCGCCGGCGGCACCGTGACGGTCCGCACCGAGGCGCACGGCGACACGAGCGTGCTGCGGGTCGAGAACACGGGCCGTCCGCTCCCACCGGAACTGGTACCGACCCTCATCGAACCCTTCCAGCGCGGAACGGAACGCGTACGCACCGACGAGCACGCCGGTGTCGGCCTCGGCTTGGCCATCGTGCACAGCATCGTCCGCGCCCACGACGGGACCCTCGACCTGGTCCCCCGCCCCGACGGCGGTCTCCTCGTCACGGTCCGGCTCCCCGGCACGCCGTAGGAGCCGTCCGCGAACGGAGACGGGGTACTCGGCGACTTCGACCCGTGTGGCGCCGAAGTCCCACAGCCGTTCCTTGCCCTGCTTGAAGTCCCGGTCGCGTCCCCGGCTGGTGGAGTCGAGCCCGCGAAGGCCGCGACGAACAGCAACAGGGCCGCCGGAATGAAGAAGGACATGCCGATGACGGCACCGATCAAGGACCAGGCGAGCAGGCCCGCCGCGGCGGCGAGGCAAGCCCGGGAGAAGCCCTTCGGCCAGTCGCGCATCACGAGCGGGAAGGCGGCGGCGCCCGCGCTGAGGACGAAGTATCCGCCCAGGTAGGGGCCCATCACGAGCCCGAGGGCTGCCGCGATCCCGGCCGCCACGACCCCTGCCACGGCCAACCGCCACTGCCGGCCGGCCACCTTACGGTCCTCCTCCATCGCGACCCCCATCCTTGAACGCGTTCAACTTAACGTGTTCAGGACACCTGAGGTCTGCGGTGCTCGGGACGTCAGGGGCGCAGGCGGGTGTTGAGGCGGGCGGCCTGGAGGGTGAGGTGGTCGCGCTCGGCGGTGTTGGGGGCCTTGCGCGCCGCTTCGGCGTACAGGCGTGCCGCCGTCGCCAGGTCGCCGTCGCGCTCGTGGAGGTACGCCGCCACCGCCGCGTGGCGCGGCAGTGCCTCGTCCAGCGCCGCGAGCGCCGCCAGGCCGGCGCGCGGACCGTCGGCCTCGCCCACGGCCACCGCGCGGTTGAGCCGGACCACCGGGCTGTCGGTCAGGCGCGCGAGCTCGTCGTACCACTCGACGATCTGCACCCAGTCGGTCTCCTCCGCGGTCGGCGCGTCGGCGTGGAGTGCCGCGATGGCGGCCTGGGCCTGGAACTCGCCCAGCCGGTCGCGGGCCAGGGCCGCCTGCAGGATCGCGACCCCCTCGGCGATCGAGGCGGTGTCCCACCGGCCCCGGTCCTGCCGGGCGAGCGGCACCAGGCTGCCGTCGGGCGCGGTCCGTGCGGCGCGTCGGGCGTGGTGGAGCAGCATCAGGGCGAGCAGTCCGGCCACCTCGGGGTGGTCGATCGCGGCGGCGAGCTGCCGGGTGAGCCGGATGGCCTCGGCGGCGAGGTCGATGTCGCCGGAGTAGCCCTCGTTGAAGACGAGGTAGAGGACGCGCAGCACGGTGGCCACGTCTCCGGGCTGGTCGAAGCGCACGCCCGAGACGGTGCGCTTGGCCCGGCTGATGCGCTGGGCCATGGTCGCCTCGGGCACCAGGTAGGCCCGGGCGATCTGGCGGGTGGTCAGCCCGCCGACAGCCCGCAGCGTGAGCGCGACGGCGGAGGACGGGGACAGGGACGGGTGGGCGCACAGGAAGTAGAGCTGGAGCGTGTCGTCCGCGGCGGGCGCGGGGCCGGGCGCCGGTTCCTCCTCGACGAGGTCCTCGCGGCGGCGCCGGGCGGTGTCCGCCCGGCTCGCGTCGAGGAACCGGCGCCACGCGACGGTGATCAGCCAGCCCTTCGGATCCCGCGGCTGGTCTTCCGGCCAGACGCGGACGGCCTCGACCAGCGCGTCCTGTACGGCGTCCTCGGCCGCCGCGAAGTCGGCTCCGCGGCGGACGAGGACGGCGAGCACGCTCGGGGTGAGGCTCCTGAGCAGGACCTCGTCCATCAGTGGCAGGACTCCGCGATGGTGGGGGGCGCGGCCAGGAACGGGCGCAGCTCCAGCCACTCGTGGATCGGCTCCCCGCCCGCCCCGGGGGCGGCCGAGAGCTCCCCGGCCAGCTCGACGGCGCGCTCGTAGCTGTCGACGTCGATCACCATCCAGCCGGCGATGAGGTCCTTGGTCTCGGCGAACGGCCCGTCGGTGACCGGCGGCCGGCCCTCGCCGTCGTAGCGGACCCACGTCCCCTCGGGGGCGAGCGCCTGACCGTCGACGAACTCGCCGGTCCCCTCGAGCCGGGTCGCGAAGTCGCGCATGTACTGCACGTGCGCCGTGATCTCCTCCGGCGTCCACTTGTCCATGGGGACGTCGTTGGCGGCAGCCGGGGCGCCGCGGTAGTGCTTGAGCAGCAGGTACTTGGCCATGGTGATTCTCCTCGGTGCGGTGCGACCCATTGTGGTCGCCTTCACCCCTGGGACGGAGCCGGTCACGGGTTCTCGACATCCTCGCCCGAAGTTTTTTCCGGCTGTCCAGGGCCCGCGCGTCTAGCATGCGGGAATGGAGATCAGCGTGGGCCGGGTGCCGGTCCACTACGTGGAGCACGGGGCCGGTCGGCCCGTGCTGGTGCTCCACGGCGCCGGAGTCGACCACCGCGAGACCGAGGCCTGCTTCGAGCCGGTTTTCGAGGGCGCCGAGGGGCTCCGGCGGATCTATCCCGACCTCCCCGGAATGGGCCGGACGGCCGCCCCGGAAACGCTGCGCAGCGCCGACGACGTGCTCGACACGCTGCTCGACTTCGCGGACGAGGTCACGGACGGGGCCGCACACCTCCTCGTCGGTCACTCGGCGGGTGCGTACTACGCGCAGGCGATGGCGGCGAGGCGCCCGGCGCAGGTCGCCGGTCTGGCGCTCGTCTGCCCCTTGGTGCCAGGAGTGCGCGACGTACCGGAGCACCGCGCCGTCGTCGGATCGGGGGAGCTCGGTGACGACGTCTTCCGGAGCTATTTCGTGATCCGGACTCCGGAGATGCTCGAACGGTACGAGCGGTACGTGGCCCCGGCCGCCGCGCTCGTCGACGAGGCGGCGCTGGAGCGCATCGGCGCACGGTGGGCCCTCACCCCCGATGACGCGCCCGGTCACGCGTCGGCCTATGCGGGGCCGACGGTGGTGGTGGCGGGGCGGCTGGACTCCACGGTCGGGTACGCCGCCGCCATCGACCTGCTCGACCAGCACCCGCGCGCCTCGCTCGCCGTGGTCGACGACGCGGGACACGCCCTGCCCCACGAGCAGCCGGACCTCCTGCGCGCCCTCATCGCCGAGTGGCTCGTGCGCGCCGGGCGCTGACCCGGTCGGCGGTTCCCGCCCGGCCGGGCGGATCGACGCCCGTTTGACATGGTCCGAAGGGGTGGCAGGGTGGTAGGTGGGGTCATTCCCGGGAGGTTCCGCATGGCATTCGGTTGGGCATGGGATTCCCTGGCGCGGCAGCTTCCGCTCAGGCTGACGGCCGGTACGTTCTTCCTGAGCTCCGGCCTCTCGAAGCTCGGCGCGGACGAGGCCACCGCCGAGGGACTGCATCAGTTCGCGGCCGGCACCTACCCCTTCCTGGGCGAGCAGGACGCCCGGAAGTTCGTCCGGCTGCTCTCCGCCGGGGAGCTCGCCATCGCGGCGGCGCTGCTCGTGCCGGTCGTCCCCGCCGCTGTCGCCGGGGCCGCGGTGACGGCCTTCTCCGCCGGCACCCTCGGGCTGTACCTGCGTACGCCGGGCATGCGGGAGGAGGGCAGTCTGCGGCCCACCGAGCAGGGAATCGCGCTGGCCAAGGACGTATGGCTGCTGGGCATCGGCGTGTCCCTCCTCGTCGACGGCGTCAACGGACACCGCTGTCACCCCTGTCACCGCTCTCACCGCTCTCACCGCTGTCACCGGTGACATCGGGTGACAGCGACGACGGACCACGAGCACATCGGCCTGGAGCGCGCATGGCCGTGACCAAGTGGTTCTTCGAGCCGGGCCATACCGCGGCGGAGTTCCGCGCCCGGCACATGATGGTCACCCACGTGCGCGGGCAGCTCAAGAACGTGCAGGGCCTGCTGGAGTTCGATCCCGAGAAGCCGGAGGAGGCGCGGATCGAGGCGACGGCCGACGCGACGCAGGTGTACACGGGGCAGCCCCAGCGCGACGCGCATCTGCGCAGCGCCGACTTCTTCGACGTCGAACACCACCCGACCTGGACGTTCGTCGGATCGCGGGTACACCAGCTGAGCGGCACCGAGTTCGAGGTCACCGGCGATCTCACGGTCCGCGGCGTGACGCGCCCCGTGACCTTCGACGTCACCTACCTGGGACAGTGGGACACCCCTTGGTGGGAAGAAGGCCGGGACCTCGGGCCCAGGCGGCGCGCCGGCTTCTCCGCCACGACGCGGATCAACCGGCACGACTTCGGCGTGAGTTGGAACGACGTGGTCGACCACGGCGGGGTGGTCGTCAGCGCCACCGTCGATGTCGTGGTCGACGTCGAGGCCGTCCTCGGTCCCGGCGAAGCGGCCGCCTGAACGGCGGGTCGGACGGGTGTCCACGGTGCGGGCGACCGTTTGACCGGCTCGCACCGCCCCGGATATGTTGCGCGCCATGTACCGATCCGCGCTTCTGACGACACGAGGTCATGTCGACCTGAAGCGTGTCTGCTCCGCCGCGTGTCAGTGGTCCTGACCGTACGGCGACCGCGCGGATCCCTCGTCTTCGTCCTGCCCGGCAGCGGGCCCGGAGCCTGAACTCCCGCAGTGTCCCCGCGTTCTGGTGAACAGCGCTCCCTCCGCGGAGCTTCCTGCGCACGCCCGTGCCCGGACTCGCCCGCCCGCCGCGAGCGGGATCCGGCGCCCAGGTGTCGCGTGCCACCGCACAGGACCTGGAAGGCCCCAGTGGACCAATTGAAGACCTCAGCCAACCGCCTCACCCCGTTGCGCCGTTCCGACATCCCGCCGGCCGGTGCGAACCCGCTGCGGAGGGCATCCGGTACCGGGGCGGTGCTGGGCGCCGTCCTCGACCACGGCCCCGTCGCCCGCAGCACCGTCGCCCGGCTCACCGGACTCTCGCCCGCGGCGGTCAGCGGCCACTGCGCGGCTCTGCTGGACAGAGGGCTGGTGCGGGAAGGCCCCGAGACCGCGGGCCCCCGGGGGCTGGGCCGCCCGTACATCCCGCTGGAGATCGACACGAGTCGCTTCCTCGTCGCCGGGGCGCACATCGCGGTTCCCCATACGACGCTCGCCCTGATGGACCTGACCGGGCGGATCCTCGCGGAGGAGCGCCGCCCCCACGAGGGCACCGAACCCGGCCGGGTGCTCGCCCGGGTGGCCGCCGGGCTGCCCCGGCTGCTGGCCGCGCACGGGTCGGGGCGGACGGCACTCGCCCTCGGCGTCGCCACCGGGCACTGGGTCGATCCCGAGGCCGGAACCGTGGTGCACCACCCCCAACTGGGCTGGAGGGGCGTCCCCGTACGGGACGAGCTCGCCAGGGCGACCGGGGTGCCCGTGCACCTCGACAGTCATTCGCGGGCCCTCGCGCGCGCCGAGCAGCTCTTCGGCGAGGCGGCCACCCGCAGCAGTGCCGTCGTCCTGTTCGTCGGCAACGTCGTCGACGCGGCGTTCGTCACCGCGGGAGCCGTGCACCAGGGGCCGCGCTTCGGCGCGGGCAACGTGGCGCACCTGCCCGTGGGCACCGCCTCCTCCGGCGCGTGCTGCACCTGCGGTACGGCCGGCTGCCTCCAGTCCGGGGTCTCGGAGTCGGCCATGGTGCGCCGCGCCGCCGAACGGGGCCTGCCCGTGGCCGGGTTCACCGAACTGCTCGACCTCGCCGTCGCGGGTGATCCCGTGGCGGCGGAGTTGTTCCGGCAGCGGGCCAGGCTCACGGGCAGGGCGGCGGCGGTGCTGCTGGACATGTTCGATCCCGAGGTGCTGGTCGTGGTCGAACCGGGAACGGGCCGACTGCCCGCGGCCATGGACGAGTTGCGGGCCGAGGTGGAGGCGCGGTCCGTGGTGTGCGACGACGCGGCCAGGTCCGTCGTGCCGAGCAGCTTCACCGGCTCGGTGCTCGCCACCGCCGGTGCGGCCGTCGCGCTGGGCGCCCTGCACGACGACCCGCTGGGTCCGTGGCCCGCACTGCCGGCCGTGTCCTGACCCCGGACACCGCGACCTCGGGAAATCGATTTAATTCAGAAAGTTGCATTGTTGACCGGGTCGTCTCCCGAAAGGGAGGATGGATTCATGAGAAGCCCGCAGAGGAACCGACGGTACGCGCACCGCTCCTGTTGTTGACATGAGAGCAGGCGGCGCTTCCACTGCCGTCACGACGCGCTGCGCCCTTCCTTTCGCGTACGCCTTTCCTCGGCATTTCTGAGCTCGACCGGTCTGCGCCGGTCCGTGCTCTGCCGCGCCCATTTCGCCGTGATCCGCTTCCTGCTGCCCTTTTCCCTACCGCCGATTCCGGCGGACGCCGCGCAAAGGCAGCGAAGGTCACCATTCACCCTGGGGGAACATTGAGCATTTCCTTGTCCTCGCATCCGACAGCGAGCCTGGTCGAGCCGGCCCGCTTCAAGCAGATCTTCCGCGCCTACCCGGGCGGGGTCGTGGTCGTCACGGCCGACTCCGGGGCGGGCCCGGTCGGCTTCACCGCCACCTCGCTGACCTCGGTGTCGCTCGAGCCGCCCCTCGTCTCCTTCGGCATCGCGAAGAGCTCCTCCTCGTGGCCGCACCTGGAACGGGCCGGGTCCGTGGTGGTCAACTTCCTCGGCTCCGCCCAGGAGGACCTGGCCAGGCGTTTCGCGACCAGTGGCGTCGACCGGTTCGCCGCGCCGACCCGATGGCACCGGCTGCCGCAGGGCGAGCCGGTCCTCGACGGGGTCACCGGCTGGCTGCGGCTCACCGTCGAACAGCTCGTGCCCGCAGGAGACGCGCACATCGTCGTGGCGCGCGTCGCGGAGGCCTGGCAGGCAGCGGACGGTCGGCCCCTGCTCTTCCACAACGGCACCTACCACTCCCTGTGAACTCCGGCGACAGGCGAACCCCCGTCATGAGAACAGGAACATCCATGCCCTCCCGCTCTTCCTCGCCCCGATGGGGGCGCAGGGGATTCCTCACCCTCGCCGGCGGCGCCCTTCTGGCCGCCGCCGGATGTGCCCCTCAGACCACGAACGCGGCCCATTCCGGGCCCGTGGGCGAGCTGCCCACCGAGCCGCCGCCCGCCGGAACATCACTTGCCGTGGCGGTGCGGACCTCGCAGATCCAACTGGCCACGTCCGGACTCGACAAGAACCTCCCCTTCAAGGTCTCCTCCTGGATCAACCTCAACGCCGGCCCCGACATCATCCAGGGATTCCGGGCACGCTCGATCGACGTCGCGAGCAATGCCGGAATTCCGCCGATCCAGGCCGAAGCCATCGGTGTGAAGGCCCGGATCGTCGCCGTGCAGGAACGCCACCACCCCACCTACACCTTCGCGACGGCGCCCGGCTCGTCCATCAGGACCGCCGAGGACTTCAAGGGCAAGAAGATCGCCTTCTCCCAGGGACAGGCCCAGGGCGTGGTCGTCCTGCGGGCCCTGAAGAAGGCCGGACTCGCCAACTCCGACGTCCAGCTGGTGGCCCTGCCGAGCACGCAGTTCCTCACCGCGCTCCAGTCGAAGCAGGTCGACGTAGCGCCGCTGGGCGAGCCGACGCTGACCAAGTACCTGACCCAGTACGGCAAGGACGGGGCCCGTGGCGTACCGACCGACGTGGTCGACCTGCTCACCGTCCTGTGGGCGCCCCTGGAGGTCCTGAACGACCCGGCGAAAGCCGCAGCCGTACGCAGCTACGTCACCCTCTGGGCGCAGGGCGTGGCCTGGGCGTGGGACAACTCCGACCAGTGGATCGACGCGTACTACGTCAAGGACCAGGGCGTCAGCGCGGCCGACGGCCGGCGCATCGTCGACTCCCTCGCGAAGCCCCGGTTCCCGACGAGCTGGGACAAGGCCATCGCGTGGGAGCAGGAGACCGCGGACCTGATGGCCGACGGCGGCTTCGTGCCGAAGGTCGACGCCGCGGCGCTGTTCGACCGCCGGTTCGAGGGCCTCGCGGCCGCCGCCGTGCCGGCCGGATTCCGGGAGGGCGCATGAGCGAGGCACTGACGGGTCTGCGCGTGCAGGCCCCGGCGGCCGAGGCCGTCACGGACCGGCCCGGGGCCGCGCCGCCCCCAGCGGTGACGGACCGGACGGGCATCCCGGCGGAGCCCTCGGACCCGGCGGCCCCGCGCGCGCGTCCCGCGGCCCGCAGGGCCCGGCGGCTGGGACCCGGGCGCGGCGTCCCCTTCGGCCGGCTCCTGGGGCCCGCCCTGCTCATCGCCGTCTGGTGGGCGGCCTCCGCCGGGGGCTTCCTCGACCCGCGCATCCTCTCCGGCCCCGGCACCGTGATCGCCACCGCGGGCGATCTGGTGGCGGACGGCCGCCTGCAGGGCAACGTACTCATCTCGCTCCAACGCGCCGGTCTCGGCCTGCTGTTCGGCGTCCTGGCCGGGGTCGCGGCCGCCGTGCTCGCCGGCCTCAGCCGCACGGGCGAGTACCTCGTCGACGGGCCGCTCCAGATCAAGCGCGCCATTCCGTCGCTGGCCATGCTGCCCCTGCTCATCCTCTGGCTGGGCATCGGCGAGCAGATGAAGGTCACGGTCATCGCCCTGGGCGTCGCGGTGAACATGTACATCAACACGTACGCCTCGCTCACCGGCATCGACAGCCGCCACGTCGAGCTCGCCGAAGTACTGGGCCTGAGCCGGTGGCGCTTCCTGCGCAAGGTGGTCCTTCCCGGCTCCCTGCCCGGATTCTTCGTCGGGCTGCGGCTGGGCGTCACCTCGGCCTGGCTGGGCCTGATCGTCGTCGAGCAGATCAACGCCACCAGCGGCATCGGCTACATGATGTTCCAGGCCCAGCAGTACGCCCAGTCCGACGTGATCATCGTCGGCCTGGTGGCCTACGGGATCTTCGGCTTCTCCTCCGACGCGCTGGTGCGCGCGATCGAAAGGAGGGCCCTGTCATGGCGACGTACGCTGGCGGGCTGACCGCCGACCCCGACACCCGGGTACGGGACCACGCCCCGGCCGCGGTGCGCACCAGCGGACTGGTCCGCCGCTTCGGCGACCGGACCGTCCTCAAGGAACTCGACCTGACCATCGGCGCGGGTGAGTTCACCGCACTGCTGGGCCGCAGCGGCTCCGGCAAGTCGACCCTGCTGCGCGCCGTGGCCGGCCTCGACCACGACGTCGACGGATCGGGCGAACTGACCGTCCCCGAGCGGGTCTCCCTCTCGTTCCAGGACTCCCGCCTGCTGCCCTGGCTGCGGGTCCTGGACAACGTCACCCTCGGACTGCGCGGACCCGGCGTCCGCGAACGCGGCGTACGGGCCCTCGCCGAAGTCGGCCTGGAGGGCCGGGAGCGGGCCTGGTCCCACGAGCTGTCCGGCGGCGAACAGCAGCGCGCCGCCCTGGCCCGCGCCCTGGTGAGCGACCCCGAACTGCTCCTGGCGGACGAGCCGTTCGGCGCACTGGACGCCCTCACCCGCATCCGCATGCACGGACTGCTGCGCGAACTCTACGAACGGCACCGCCCCGCGGTCCTCCTCGTCACCCACGACGTGGACGAGGCCGTGGAGCTGGCCGACCGCGTGCTCGTGCTCGACGAGGGCCGCATCCGCGTCGACCTCGCCGTCGACCTGCCCACCCCCAGGAGCCGGCGCCACCCGCGCTTCCAGGAGTACCGGGACACCCTGCTCGCCGCCCTCGGCGTGTCCGAGCACCCCGTACCCACCGACCACCACCCTGACCACCAGAAGGACGACCCCGATGTCGCGAACGCCTGAGCGCAAGCACCTCCACCTCAACGCCTTCCTCATGTCGGTCGGCCACCACGAGGCGTCCTGGCGGCTCCCCGAGAGCCCCGCCGACGGCGGCACCGGCCTCGCGCACTACCAGAACCTCGCCCGCATCGCCGAACGGGGCCTGCTGGACTCTGTGTTCCTCGCCGACAGCCCCGTCCTCTACAACGACCCCGGCCGGCGGCCCTCCAGCAAACTGGAGCCGACCGTCCTGCTGACCGCGCTCGCCGCGGCCACCAGCCGCATCGGACTCATCGCCACGGCCTCCACCAGCTACAACGAACCCTTCAACCTGGCCCGCAGGTTCGCCTCCCTCGACCACGTCTCGAACGGCCGGGCCGGATGGAACATCGTCACCACGGCCGGCGCCGAAGCCGCACGCAACTTCGGCCTCGACGACACCCCGCTGCACCACGACCGCTACCGGCGCGCCGCCGAGTTCCTCGACGTCGCGACGAAGCTCTGGGACAGCTGGGCCGACGACGCCGTCGTGGCGGACAAGGAAGCCGGCGTCCACACCCGCGCCGACCGGGTCCGCCCCATCGACCACCGCGGCGAGTTCTTCCGCGTCGACGGCCCGCTCAACGTGGAACGCTCCCCCCAGGGCCACCCCCTGCTCGTCCAGGCGGGCTCCAGCGAGGACGGCAAGGACTTCGCGGCACGCTACGCAGAGGCGGTGTTCACCGCACAGCAGACCCTCGACGAGGGCATCGCCTTCTACAAGGACGTCAAACGGCGCGCCCTCGCCCTCGGCCGGGACCCGGACGGCATCAAGATCCTGCCCGGCATCGTCCCCGTCATCGGCGACACCGAGGCCGAGGCCCGTGAACTCGACGCCGAACTGGACCGGCTCATCGTCCCCGCGTACGCCAAGCGGCAGCTCGCCCTGCGGCTCGGCATCGACCCCGAAGCCCTGGACCTCGACGCCGAACTGCCCGAGGACATCCCCACCGAGGACGAGATCGAAGGCGCCAAGAGCCGCTACACCCTCGTCGTGGAACTGGCCCGCCGCGAGCGGCTCACCGTACGGCAGCTCATCGGCCGGCTCGGCGGGGGCCGCGGCCACCGCACCTTCGCCGGCACCGCCGAGCAGGTCGCCGACACGATCGAGCACTGGTACGACAGCGGAGCCGCCGACGGCTTCAACATCATGCCCGCCGTACTGCCCTCGGGGCTGGAGCGCTTCGTGGACCAGGTCGTCCCGATCCTCCAGGAACGCGGTCTGTTCCGCACCGAGTACACCGGCACCACCCTGCGCGAGCACTACGGCCTCCCGCGCCCCGCCAACCGCCTCTTCGACGCCCCCACCCCGGGCGCCGGCCACCCCGGCATCGGCCTGGTGGAGGCCCGATGACGGGCTGTCCCACCGCCACGACGGAGCCGGCCACCGCGCACGACGCGGCGGCCGGCCCCGTCGGCGGACCAGCGGCCGAAGGCTGGGCCCGGCGACTCCTCGGCTACAGCCTGCGCCACCGCACCGACGTCGTGCTGGCCTTCGGAGCCGCCGCGGTGGCGGCGGTCGCGGCCGCCACCCTGCCCCTCGTGCTGCGTCACGTGGTCGACGACGTCGCCGCCGCCGACGGCGCCGCCCTCGCACCCTGGATCGCGCTCCTGGCCTGCCTCGGGGCGGTCCGCTTCGGCGCGTCCTTCGTCCGCCGCTACCGCTCGGGACGGCTCTCCCTCGGAGTCCAGTACGACCTGCGCAACGACGCCTTCGCCGCCCTGCTGCGCTTCGGCGGACCCCAGCAGGACAGCCTGCGCACCGGAGAGGTGGTGAGCAGGTCCATCTCGGACATCACCCTCATCCAGACCCTGCTCCAGTTCCTGCCCAACCTCACCGGCAACGTGCTGATGTTCGGCGTCTCCCTCGTCTTCATGGCGTGGCTCTCACCGCTCCTCACCGTCGTCGCCCTGATCGTCGGGCCCGCCCTGTGGCTGATCGCCCTGCACAGCCGCCGTACCCTCTTCCCCGCCAACTGGCACGCCCAGCAGGAGGCCGCCGAGGTGGCCTCCGCCGTGGAGGCCACCGTCACCGGGGTGCGCGTCGTCAAGGGCTTCGGCCAGGAGCGCCGTGAACTGCGCGGCCTCGACGAACGCGTCCGCGCGCTCTTCGCCTCCCGCCTGCGCGTGGTCGACTTCACCAGCCGCTACAACCCGGCGCTGCAAGCCGTACCGGCCCTCGGACAGGTGGCCGTCCTCGCCCTCGGCGGCTGGCTCGCCATCGACGGCCGCCTCTCGCTGGGCACCTTCCTCGCCTTCACCGCCTACCTCGGCGCCCTCGTCACCCCGGTGCGGCAGGTCGCCACCCTCCTCACCGTCTGGCAGCAGGCCCGGGCGGGCGCCGAACGCGTCCTGGAGGTCATCGACGAGGCACCCGTGATCGCCGACGCGCCCGGCGCACGCGACCTCGGACCCGGCGCACCGGCCCTCGCCTGGCGCGAGGTGACCTTCGGCTACGGCGAGGCCGCTCCGTTGCTGTCCGGCTTCACCCTGGAGGTACGGCCGGGGGAGACGCTCGCCCTCGTCGGCCCGGCCGGCTGCGGAAAGTCCACGGTCGCCGCGCTCCTGCCCCGCTTCTACGACACCCGGTCGGGCAGCGTGTCCGTCGGCGGCCACGACGTACGCACCCTCGCCCTGGCCTCCCTGCGGTCCCGGATCGGCTTCGTCTTCGAGGAGAGCCTGCTCCTCTCGGACTCGATCCGCGCCAACATCGCGTACGGGATCCCGGAGGCGACCGATGCCCAGGTCCGCGAGGCGGCCCGGCTCGCCCGGGCCGACGAGTTCATCGACCGGCTCCCCGACGGATACGACACGGTCGTCGGCGAACAGGGCCTCACCCTCTCCGGCGGCCAGCGCCAGCGGGTGGCCCTCGCCCGCGCCCTGCTCGTCGACCCCGCCGTGCTCGTCCTGGACGACGCCACCTCCGCCCTGGACGCCCGGGTCGAATCGGAGATCCACACCGGCCTCAAGGGGGCGGGCCGCCGCACCACGCTCATCGTGGCCCACCGCGAGTCGACCCTGGAACTCGCGGACCGCGTCGCGCTGATGGACGGCGGCCGGATCGCCGACATCGGCACACCGGACGAACTGCGCGCCCGCTCGCCCCTCTTCCGGTCCCTGCTGTCCACCCTGGGCCACCCCGAGGGACCCGACCACGCCGACGCCCCCGACGCGACCACCGGGGCCGCCCGCCCCTCCGGCGTCCCGGTCGGCGGCGTCACCGAGGAACTGTGGCGAGGCCCCGACGGGGAAGCAGCCGCCCACCACGAGGGCACCGCGGTCCGCGCCGCGAACGCACTCGCCCAGGCCGCCGCCTCCGGCCCCGGCCGCGGCGGACCCGGCAGCGGGGTGCTCGGATCGGCCCCGCCCGCCCCCGAGCTGCTGGCCGCCCTCGCGAGGATCCCGATGCCCGCCGCCGAGCCCGGCGTCCCGCTCGCACAGGCCGTGGCGGGGGACCCGGCCTTCCGCCTCGGCTCCCTGCTGCGCCCCTTCCGGATCCCGCTGCTCGGCGGGCTCCTGCTGGTGGCCGTGGACGCGCTCGCCCAGATCGCCGTACCCGTACTCGTCCGGCACGGCGTCGACAGGGGCGTCACCGGCCACGCGCGCGGGGTCCTGCTGGCGGCCGCCACCGCGGCGGCCGCGGTCGTCGCCGCCAACTGGCTGCTCGGCATCGCCCAGGTCCGCACCACCGGACGCACCGGCGAGCGCCTCCTGTACACCCTGAGGGTCAAGACGTACGCCCAACTGCAGCGGCTCGGCCTCGACTACTACGAACGGGAACTCGCGGGCCGGATCATGACCCGGATGACCACCGACGTGGACGCCGTGTCGAACTTCCTCCAGACCGGTCTCATCACGGCGGTCGTCAGCCTGCTGACGGTCCTCGGAGTCCTGGTGTCCTTGCTGGTCATCGACGCGCAGCTGGCCCTGGTCCTGCTGGCCGCGCTGCCGCCGCTCCTCGTGGCGACCGCACTCTTCCGGCACTACTCGGTCCCCGCCTATCTGGAGGCCCGCGAACAGATCAGCACGGTCAACGCCTGCCTCCAGGAGAACGTCGGAGCCCTGCGCATCACCCAGGCCTTCCGCCGGGAACAGCGCAACGCGGACGACTTCGCGGCCCTCGCCCGGGCGTTCGGCGAGTCCCGGCTGCGGGCGCAGCGCTACATGGGCACCTTCTTCCCCTTCGTCGAGTTCCTCGGCACGCTGGCCACGGCCGCCGTCCTCGCCGTCGGCGCCGGCCAGGTGGTCTCCGGCGGGCTGACCGCGGGCACCCTGATCGCGTTCCTGCTCTGCGTCGAGCTGTTCTTCGCCCCCATCCAGCAGCTGTCCCCGGTCTTCGACGGATACCAGCAGGCGGTCGTCGGCATGAGCCGTCTGCGCACCCTGATGCGCACGCCCGTCGGCACGCCGCCGGCGTCCGCGCCACGGCCCGTCGAGGCGCTGCGCGGGGAGATCGAGTTCGACGACGTGTCCTTCCACTACGCGGGCGGATCGGACCGGGACGTGCTGCACGGCATCCGGCTGCGCATCGCCCCGGGCGAGACCGTCGCCCTCGTCGGCACCACCGGCGCGGGCAAGTCGACCGTGGTCAAGCTCCTCGCCCGCTTCTACGACCCGGCCTCCGGAGCCGTCCGCGTCGACGGCCACGACCTGCGCGAACTCGACCTGACGGGCTACCGCCGCCGGCTGGGCATCGTCCCGCAGGAGCCGCACCTGTTCGGCGGCAGCGTCCGCGACGCCATCGCCTACGGCCGGCCGGACGCGACCGACGCGCAGGTGGAGGCGGCCGCCCGGGCCGTCGGGGCCCACGAGATGGTGGCCACGCTCGCGCACGGCTACCTCACCCGCATCGGGGAGCGCGGCCGGGGCCTCTCCTCGGGCCAGCGCCAACTGCTCGCCCTCGCCAGGGCCGAACTGGTCGACCCCGACATCCTGCTGCTCGACGAGGCGACCGCATCGCTCGACCTCGCCACCGAACGAAGGGTCACCGCGGCCGTCGAGGCCCTCACCCGGCGGCGCACCACCGTCGTGGTGGCCCACCGCCTCACCACGGCCGCCCGCGCGGACCGCGTGGTGGTCCTCGACGCCGGGACCGTCGTCGAGACGGGCACCCACACGGAACTGCTCGCCGCCCACGGACCGTACCGGCGCCTGTGGGACGCCTACCGGCACGGCGCCGCCTACCTCCGTCCGCCGGGTCAGGCCCCGGCCGACACCCTCACCGATCAACTCGTCAACGGGAGTGCACGATGACCGACCACCGCCTGCTCGGACGCACCGGCGTCAAGGTGAGCCCGCTCTGTCTGGGCACCATGATGTTCGGGGCCCGCGGCAACACCGACCACGCCGACGGCGTCCGCATCATCCACCGGGCCCTCGACTCGGGCATCAACTTCGTCGACACGGCCGACGTGTACTCGGCGGGCGAGTCGGAGACCATCGTCGGCAAGGCGCTCGCCGGAGGCCGACGGGACCGGGTGGTGCTGGCCACCAAGTTCCACGGCAGCCTCGGCGGCGACCCCAACGAGCAGGGGAACAGCCGCCGTTGGATCATCCGCGAGGTGGAGAACAGCCTGCGCCGGCTCGGTACCGACTGGATCGACCTCTACCAGGTCCACCGGCCCGAACCGGAGACCGACTTCGACGAAACGCTGGGCGCGCTCAGCGACCTCGTCCACCAGGGCAAGATCCGCTACATCGGCACGTCCACCTTCGAGCCCTCCGCCATCGTCGAGGGCCAGTGGCTCGCCGAGCGCCGCGGCCGCGAACGGGTGGTGGCCGAGCAGCCCCCGTACTCGCTGCTCGCGCGCGGCATCGAGCGCGAGGTCCTGCCGGTGGCCCAGCGGTACGGACTCGGCGTGCTCACCTGGAGTCCCCTCGCCGGCGGCTGGCTGTCCGGCCGCTACCGCAAGGGTGCCGAACAGCCGACGTCCAGCCGCATCGACCGGCAGGCCGCCCGCTTCGACATCGCCGACCCCGAGAACGCGGCCAAACTGGACGCCGCCGAGGCGCTGGCCCAGCTCGCCGAGGAAGCGGGACTGACCCTGGTCCAGCTCGCCCTGGCGTTCGTCCTGGAGCACCCCGCCGTCACCTCGGCCATCATCGGACCGCGTACCTTCGAGCAACTGGAGAGCCAGCTGGGCGCCGATCGGGTACGGCTGAGCACGGACGTGCTCGACCGCATCGACAAGATCGTGCCGCCGGGCACCAACCTGTCCTCCCGGGATGCCGGATACGTGCCACCCGCGCTGTCGGACCCGCTGCTGCGGCGCCGCCCCCGCGCCTGACCACCTCGGCCGCCGTCCCCGCCGTGCCCGCCTTCAGCGCCCGGCGGGGACGGCGGTCAGCCGCACGTGGAGCTTCTACGCGCGTCAAGACGGCCTGCCGCATGTCGGAATCCACAAGCCGGAAACGCCACGGCTGGATCATCGACCACACATGCCCCGGGAGTGGAATCAATCACTCCAACCTCAGGAGATGATTCCGGCCACCGGGCCGCAGGGCACCCGCCGTTGAACGGGGTGTGACGAGCGGCAACATCCGAGCGACATCAGGGGAAAAGACCCGTGCGACGAAAGACCTTCGGCACGGCCGCCACCGCGGTTGTGCTCGGCCTGCTGGTACCACTGTCCGGATGCGGCAGTGCGGGAGACGGTGCGGGGGACGGCGGCACGCTCCGCCTGGTGGCCGCCGAGTACGGCGATACCCCCGCCACCAGTTCCAAGGCCTACTGGGACAAGGTGACCGGCAACTTCACCGCCGCCAACCCCGGTGTCAAGGTCGAGGTCCGGCTGCTGCCGTGGGCCGACATCGACCGGGAGGTCTCCCGGATGGTCAAGGAGGGCAAGGCGCCCGACGTGGCGCTCATGGGTTCCTACTCGGACTTCGCGGCCCAGGGCAAGCTCTACTCCGCGGAAGAGCTCCTCTCGGTCGGCGCCGAGGCGAACTTCCTGCAGCCGCTCGCCGAGGCCGGGACCGTCAACAGCCACCTCTACGGACTGCCCTTCGTGGCGAGCAGCCGTCTCCTCTACTACAACGAGGCGCTCTTCGCCAAGGCCGGCGTCAAGAAGGCGCCCACGACCTGGTCCGAACTCAAGGCCGCCGCCAAGGCACTCAAGGACAAGGGCGTGAAGTTCCCGTACGCCATGCCCCTGGGCCCGGAGGAGGCGCATGCCGAGGCGTTGATCTGGGAGCTCAGCAACGGCGGTGGCTACGCGGACAGCAGCGGCAGCTACAGCCTGGACTCCGAGAAGAACATAGCGACCTGGCAGTGGGTCAAGGACAACATGGTCGACCCCGGTCTGGTCGGGCCCACCGCGCCCTCCCGGCTGAACCGCGCCGACGCCTTCGCCGCCTTCCTGCGGGGTGAGGTCGGGATGCTCAACGGCTACCCGTCACTCGCCCACGACGCGGCCGCGAAGGGCATGACCGTCGGCACCGTCGCCATGCCGGTCTCGGACTCGCTCGGCTCCGGGGACATCCCGCCGACCGTGGGCGTGGCCGACTGGATGGTGGCCTTCAAGCAGAACGGCAAGGGCGCCGAGATCGGCAAGTTCCTGGAATTCGTCTACCAGGACAAGAACCTGTCGGACTTCGTCGGCCGTTACCACCTGCTGCCGGCCACCGCCTCGGCCGCGCGCACCCCCGCCGGCGGCGGCCTCAGCCGGACCGACGAGGACTTCCTGAGCGCGCTGCGCACCGCACGGCTCTACCCGGTGAACGACCCGTCGTGGGTCACGGTCAGCGACACGATCAAGCGCAACATCGGACGCGCCGTGGAACCGGGCGGTGACCCGAAGGCCGTCCTGGAGGAGATCGCGGACAAGGCGGCGGACGCCGGCAAGAAGAGCTGAGGGCCCGCCTGGCTGATACGCCCCTACGCGTTCGCGATGACCAGGAGGGTGCGGGCGGGGGAAGGGCCCGCCAGGCGGCAGCGGTGCGGGACCTCGCCCCGGTGGTGGGCGCTCTGGCCGGCCCGCAGGGTCAGCGGCGCCTCGCCCTCGACCTCCAGGACGACCTCGCCCTCCAGGACGTAGAGGAAGTCCTCACCGGGGTGTTCGAACCAGCCGCGCTCGCCCTGGCCGGGCTCGAAGTGGTGCTCGTACGCCTCCATCAGCGCGCTGCTGCCGCCGGGGATGAGCACCTGCGCGACCTGCCCCGCGGTCTCGTTCACCCGGATCACCTGCGGATCGCTCTCGTGGCTGACCGCTCCCGGGCGGCCGGGCGGCCTGAGGAAGGTGCCCGGCGTGACGTCGAGCGCCTCGGCGATCCGGTAGATCGAGCTGAGGCTGGGCGTGGCCAGCCCGCGTTCGAGCTGGCTGAGGAAGGGCTGCGAGAGGTCTGAGCGGGCGGCGAGGGCGGCCATGGAGACGCCGCGCTGCTTGCGACAGCTCCGGATCACCCGTCCGACCTCGATCGCCTCGGGCGTGGGTTCGGGTCGAGGCACGCAGCTGAACGTACCGCATCGCCGATCAAGGCCCGGGGGTCCCGGAGAGGTTTCGCACTGCCGCAACACTCCCGTCATAAGCGTGGTCAATTATTGACCTCACTTATCAACGACGGAGGAGCCGCCCCGTGCAAGCCATCCCCTCACCACCCGGCCGGGCCCTCGGCCGACTGGGCCCGGCCCTGGGCGCGGCAGGCGCCGTGCTCGCGCTGTGGTACCTGCTCGCCTGGTCCGGCGCGGTGGCTCCGGGACTCCTGCCCACGCCCGCCGAGACCCTGGCCGCGCTCGCGGACAGCGCCCGCAGCGGCATCCTGGCCGCCGACCTCGGCGCCAGCCTGGTCCGTGCCGGGCAGGGTTTCGCGCTGGGGCCCTCGTCGGCAGCGCACTGGGCTTCGCCACCGGCTACCTGCCGAGGCTCTCCGCCGCCGTCACCCCGGTCGTCTCCTTCCTGCGCCCGATCCCGGCCATCGCCCTGGTACCGCTCGCCACCGCCTGGTTCGGCATCGGGGAGACCGCCAAGCGCCTGCTGATCGCGTACGCCGTACTGCTCGCCGTATGGCTCTACGTACACGACGGGGTCTCCCGCGTCCCGGTCTCCCACCTGCGGGCGGCCCGGTCACTGGGAGCGCCGCTGCACCGCCGGTTCATCGAGGTGCTGCTGCCCGCCGCCGCGCCCGCCCTGCTCGCGGCGCTGCGCTACGGGGCCTCGGTGGCGCTGCTCGCCCTGGTGGCCGCGGAGCTCGGCGGAGCGGACAGCGGACTGGCGTACCGGCTCCAGGTGGACGGCCAGTTCCTGCGCGTGGACCGGATGTTCGCCGGACTGCTCGTGCTCGGACTGCTCGGCGTGGCCGTCGACCTCGTCCTGGCCTCGATCGGCCGCCGGCTCGTGCACTGGAGCACGTCATGAGCCTGGCTGTACGGATGGAGGGGCTGACCCTCGGCTACGGCGCCGCCCCCGTGCTGGAGCGGACGGAACTGGAACTCCCCGCGGGGTCCTTCACCGCCCTGCTCGGGCCGAGCGGATGCGGCAAGTCGACGGTGCTGGGCGCCGTCGCCGGGTTCGTACCACCCGCCACCGGAAAGGTGACGGCCGGTGCGCGGCCGGTGCGCGGACCGGGACCGGACCGGGGCGTGGTCTTCCAGCACTACGCGCTCTTCCCCTGGCGCACCGCCCGCGGCAACGTCGAGTTCGCGCTCAAGCGGCTCGGGCTGCCGCGAGCGGAACGCCGTCGGCGCGCCCTGGAAGCGCTCGCCGAGGTCGGCCTGGCGGACGGCACCGACAAGTACCCGGGGCAGCTCTCCGGCGGCATGCAGCAACGCGTGGCGCTGGCCCGCGCCCTGGCCGCCGAGCCCGAAGTCCTGCTGATGGACGAGCCGTTCGGGGCCCTCGACGCCCTGACCCGGAGCCGCATGCAGAGCCTGCTGCGGGAGCTGTGGCAGCGCAGGGGCACCACCGTGCTGTTCGTCACGCACGACATCGACGAGGCGCTGGCCCTCGCCCAGCGGGTCGTCGTCCTCGGCGGATCCCCCGGGCGGGTGCTGGCCGACCACCGGGTGCCCGACGGACCTCCCGACCCGGACCTGCGCGCACTGATCGCACGTCACCTCGGCTCCGACTGAAGCCGCCAAAGCTCCCCCGTCTCTCATTCCCCCCGGTTCCACCCCATCCCCCCTCCCGGAAGGACTTCCCCATGCCCAGACCCCGCGCGGCGGCCCTCGTACTGATGGCGGCGCTGCTCTGCGTGCTCACCTCGGGCTGCGCCGGCGGCTCCGCCCCCACCGGCGGCGACCGCCCGGCCGTCTCCCTGGCCGGCAGCGACCACCTCGGCGGTGCGCCCGTCTACGTGGCCCAGGAGCGCGGGCTCTGGTCCGCCGAGGGCCTCGACGCCGCCGTGACCACCCAGCCCACCGGGCGCGACGCCCTGAACGCCGTGCTCGGCGGCCAGGCACAGCTCGGCGTCGTGGGGGACCTGCCCGCGGTCACGGCCGCGCTCGGCGGGCGCGACCTGCGGATCGTCGCCGACCTCTCCCGCTTCTCCGACTGGCGCCTGCTCACCCGGACCGACCGGCAGATCACCGGCTTCGCCGCGCTGAAGGGCCGCAAGGTCGGAGTCCCGCAGGGCACGAACGTCGAGTACGCGCTCTCGCGCATGCTCGCCTCCGCACAGCTGACGGCCGCCGACGTGACCGTGGTGAACCTCGCCCCGAACCAGGTCACTCCGGCACTGGCCCGAGGTGACATCGACGCCGGCGTCACCTTCCCCAGCTTCTACGACGCCGCGCGCACCACCCTCGGAGAGCGGTACGCCGAGCTCCCGTTCACCGGCTACACCGCACGGACCCTGTTGATCGCGGGCCCCAAGGCGAGCGAGGAGACCACCACCGCCGTCCTCCGTACCCTGCGGCGCGCCGAGCGCACGATCGGCGAGGACCCGGCCGGCGCACGGCAGGCCCTCGTGGCCCAGTCCAAGGGCGCGCTCCAGGCGGGCTACGTCGACACCTACCAGCCCCGCTACACCTACGGCGCGACCCTCACCCCCGAGCTGCTGGCGCAGTTGGAGGAGGAGGCCGCCTGGGCCAAGGCCGCCCAGAACCTGCCGGGCGCCGCCGACCGCACGGCCCTGCTGCGGTACCTGAACCCCGGCCCCCTGACGGCGGCCGACCCCGCCGCCGTCACCGTCCGCTGAACCGCACCCACCCAAGGAGATCCCGATCCTCATGACCGTCGACCAGAACACCCTGCGCCGCCGCGGCGTCGGCCTGATCGCCCACGACCCCGAGCGCAGCCACGGCGGCCTCACCCTCTACACCCCGATCACCAGCGCCGGCGAGATCCACCTCGTCGACATCGGGGGCCGGACCGTCCACACCTGGAACTCCCCGCACCCGCCCGGCCGCCAGGCGCAGCTCCTCCCGAACGGGAACCTCTTCTACGCGGCCAAGGACACCGACGGCCCGACCCTCTTCCCCATCTGGGACGTCTACCACGGGGGCATCTTCCAGGAACTGGCCCCCGACTCCACGGTGATCCGCGAGGTCAGGCACCCCTTCCACCACCACGACGCCTCGATCCTGCGCAACGGCAACCTCATCATCACGGTCGTCGAACCGCTGGACCCGGCAGACGCGGCCCGCATCCGGGGCGGCATCCCCGGCTCCGAAGCGCCGGGCGGGGTGATCTACGGGGACGTGGTGTACGAGCTGACCTGGGACGGGGAAGAGGTGTGGCGCTGGGCCGCCATCGAGCACCTCGACCCGGAGGAGTTCCCGCTCAACCCGCACTTCGCCCGCGAGCACTGGCCCATGGCCAACACCGTCAACGAACGCGCCGACGGCTCGATCGTGGTCGGCTTCCGCAGCGCGTCCTCCGCCGTGGCCGTCGACCGCGCCGACGGGTCCGTGCTGTGGCACATCGGCCCGGACGTGCTGGCGCAGCAGCACCACCCGCACGAGCTGGCGGGCGGCAACATCCTCGTCTTCGACAACGGCACCTACCGCGACACCACTTCCGTGCCGTACTCGCGAGTCCTGGAGCTGGACCCGAGCACCGGCAAGGAGGTGTGGTCCTACCAGGACAACCCGCCGCAGAACTTCTACAGCCCGTACATGTCCAGCGCGCAGCGGCTGCCGAACGGGAACACCTTCATCGCCGAGGGCTCCTTCGGACGGCTCTTCGAGGTGACGCCCGACGGTGACGTGGTCTGGGAGTTCGTCGTCCCGCAGTTCCGGTCCTTCGGCGACGGCGTGGGCCTGGAGTCCTCGGCCGGCGCCCAGAACTCCGTCTTCCGCGCCTACCGCTACTCCGCGGACCGGTTCCCCTGGCTGACCGGAAGGCGTCCCGCGCAGGACGGATGAACACGCGGCCGGCCGCGCGCCGGACGGGGGATCAGAGCCGGCGCCGCGCCGCCTCGAGAATGTCCCCGACACCGGCGTTGAACGCGATGGCCGCCCGGGGCGCGTGGCGGCGGATGAGATTGACGATCTGCTCGAAGAGCGGCAGCAGTTGCTCCGTCCTTCGGATTCCGCCGCCCACGACCACCACGTCGCACTGGCGCTCCGTCAACGCCGTCACGAGGGCGGCCTCGGCTGTTCCGCCGTACGCGACCGTCGCCATGGCCGCGTCGATGCCGTGTTCGCCGAACCGCGCCACGGTGCCGTCACACGCTTTTAATGCCGTGTGCATGGCCATCGGGCCGGTGCTCTTCGCATGATCGGATCCCGTCCCGGAAGCCGAGGAGCACCCCTGATGTCCACCCGCCGCCACTTCCTCGCCGGGTCCGCGGCCGCCCTCGGCCTCGCCGCGCTCCCCACCGCACCGGAGGCGCAGGCGGCGGACCAGGCGGCCGAGGGCGCGCAGGCCGCGACGACCGCCACCGCGGCGGCTCCGAACCTCGTCGTGATCCTGGCCGACGACCTCGGCTACGGCGACCTCGGCGCGTACGGCCAGAAGCTGATCACCACACCGAAGATCGACCAGCTCGCCGCCGAGGGCCTGAGGTTCACCGACGCCTACTCGACGGCCGCCGTCTGCGCGCCCTCCCGCTGCTCGCTGCTGACCGGCCTGCACACCGGCCACTCCGCCGTCCGCGCCAATCCGAACGGCGCCCCCGGCGCGCTGAAGGCCGGTGACACCACCTTCGCCGAAGTGCTGCGCGCCCGCGGCTACCGGACCGCGGTGATCGGGAAGTGGGGCTTCGGGCCGGAGGAGGGCGACCAGCCCAGCCACCCCAACTCCCGCGGTTTCGAGGAGTTCTACGGATACATCGACCACGGGCACGCGCACGAGTACTACCCGCAGTACCTGTGGCACAACGGCGCGAAGGAGACGATCGCCGCCAACGCGAACGGCGCGAAGGGCGCCTACGCACCCCAGCTCCTGGAGCAGCGCGCACTGGACTTCATCGGCGACCACGCCGCCGAGCCCTTCCTGCTCTTCCTCACGCCGACCGTGCCGCACGCTCCGAGCGACATCCCCGACGTCGGCGCGTACGCCTCCCGTACCTGGACCCAGCAGAACAAGGGACACGCCGCCCAGATCACCTACTTCGACACGCTCGTCGGGAAGGTCACCGACCGGCTGCGCTCCCTCGGCATCGCCGAGAACACCGTCGTCCTCGTCACCAGCGACAACGGTCCGCACGAGGAAGGCGGGGTCAACCCCGACCTGTTCGACGCGAACGGCCCGCTGCGCGGCTACAAGCGCAACCTCTACGAGGGCGGAATCCGCGTCCCGCTGATCGCCTGGTCCCCGGGCCGGATCGGCGCCGGCGGCACCAGCGACCGTCCCACCCCGCTCACCGACGTGCTCCCCACCCTCGCGGAACTCGGCGGCGCACCCGCACCCACGGACATCGACGGACTGTCGGCCGCGCCGCTGCTCGCCGGGAGCCCGGCCGCCGCCCGCCACAACCACCTGTACTGGTACCGGGACGAACTCGGCGTCACCAGCCGTGCCAACACCGAGGACGGCGGCCGCGCCACCCGGCTCGCCGAGGCCGTGCGCAAGGACGACTGGAAGGCCGTGCGGTTCGCGCCCGGCAGGGACCGCGCGCTGCCCGACGCGCAGTGGCAGGTCGAGCTGTACGATCTCGCCTCCGACCTCGGTGAGCAGCACGACGTCGCCGCCGCCAACCCGTCCGTGGCGGCCGCTCTGGTCGCCCTCATGCGCTCCTCGTGGGTGGACACGTACGTCCGCAAGCCCCACGGGCTCCGCGCGCAGATCCAGGGGCCGGCCGTGCCCGGCGAGGCGTTCACGGTCACCGCGACCCTGGGCAACGGCTCGGCCAAGCCCTGGACCCGCGCCCTCCTCGCGCTCCGCGCCCCGGCCGGCTGGCAGGTCCGCGCGACCACCGCGACCGGTCGGGACCCGCTGGCCGCCGGTGCCATGCTGACCACGACCTGGAAGGTCACCCCGCCGGCGACGGCCGCCGCCGGCACGCAGTGGCCACTGACGGTCGACGGCACCGCGGAGTCGGCGACCGGGCCCCTGCGCTGGTCCGCCACGGAACGGGTGTCCACGGTGCCGCCGGCGCCGGTCGCCGACGCCTATCTGAGCGATCTCGCGTGGGTGTCGGCCGCCAACGGCTGGGGCCCGGTGGAACGTGACCGCTCCAACGGGCGCAACGCGGCCGGGGACGGCACGCCGATCTCGTTCGGCGGAGTGACGTACGCGAAGGGGCTCGGCGTCCACGCACCCTCCGAGATCGTCTACCACCTGGGCGGAGCGGCGGACCGTTTCACCGCGCTCGTCGGCATCGACGACTTCTCGAAGAACCAGGCCGCCACCGGCGCGACGAAGGCCTCGGTGCGGGGCGACGGGAAGGTGCTGTTCACCAGCGGCAAACTGACCGGTGCGGGCGGTCCCGTGCACGTGGACCTCGATGTGCGCGGGGTGAAGCTGCTGCACCTGGTCGTCGAGGACGCCAACGCCAACACGGCCTTCGACCACACCTCCTGGGCCCTCGCCCGGGTCACCGTGGTCTGAGCCGGAGCACCTCTTCCTCCGGCCGCGTCAGTCCGGGCTGCGTCGACTTCATTGACAGAAGTTGAACACAGCTCGATTCTGAGAGCGCTCTCAATCGTCAATAGTCGTCAGGAGGAAGAATGTGTTCCGCCTATCGAAAGTGATCACGTCCGCCGTCGCGGCGCTGGCCGTCGCCGCCGGCGTGATGGTTCTCGGCCCGTCGCCGTCCGCCCAGGCCGTACCGGCGACCATCCCGCTCACGATCAAGAACACCTCGGGTCGCGGCGAGCCGGTCTACGTCTACAACCTGGGCACCGAGCTCGCGACGGGCCGGCAGGGCTGGGCCGACGCCAACGGAACCTTCCACCCGTGGCCGGCGGGAGGCAATCCCCCCACCCCCGCGCCCGACGCGTCGATCGCGGGCCCGGCCAACGGGCAGACCAAGACGATCCGGATGCCCAAGTTCTCCGGACGCGTCTACTTCTCCATCGGTCAGAAGATCGTCTTCAAGCTCAGCACCGGCGGCCTGGTGCAGCCCGCCGTCCAGAACCCCTCCGACCCCAACCGCAACATCCTGTTCAACTGGTCCGAGTACACGCTGAACGACGCCGGCCTGTGGATCAACAGCACCCAGGTCGACATGTTCTCGGCTCCGTACGCGGTGGGCGTGAAGGCGGCCGACGGTACGGTCCGCAACACCGGGCGGCTGCGGCCCGGGGGCTACAACGCCGTATTCGACCAGCTGCGTTCGGCCGGCTGGGGCGGACTGATCCAGAACCGTCCCGACGGCACACCGCTGCGCGCGCTCTCTCCCGGGCACGGCATCGAGGCGGGCGGGATCCCGGCCACCGCCATGAACGACTACGTCAACCGGGTCTGGAGCAAGTACAGCTCCTCCACACTCACCGTGACGCCCTTCGCGAACCAGCCGAACACCAAGTACCACGGCCGGGTGTCGGGCAACGTCATGAACTTCACCAACGCCTCCGGAGCGGTGGTCACCAGCTTCCAGAAGCCGGACTCCGACAGCATCTTCGGCTGCTACAAGCTCCTGGACGCACCCAACGACCTCGTCCGCGGCCCGATCTCCCGCACCCTGTGCGCGGGCTTCAACCGCTCGACGCTCCTGACCAACCCCAACCAGCCCGACGCGAACGGCGCCGGCTTCTACCGTGACGCCGTCACCAACCACTACTCCCGCGTCATCCACGCACAGATGGCCGACGGCAAGGCGTACGGCTTCGCCTTCGACGACGTGGGCGCCCACGAGTCGCTGGTGCACGACGGCAACCCGCAGGAGGCCTTCATGACGCTGGACCCGTTCAACTAGATCCCCGGCTCCGGCCCCGGCTCCGGCCCCGGCCCCGGTCAGTGGTCGTGGCGCGCGCCGTGTTCCAGTGACCGGGGCCGGTCCGCGCCCGCGCCCGCGGCGGGGCCGGGGCCGAGGAGCAGCGGGGTCGCGTGCTCGCCGGGCCCGGTCGCCGTGAGGGGGATGCCGAGGCTCTGGCACATGCGCTGCGCGCGGGCGAGTGCGCTGAAGGTCATGGGGGAGGGGGTGTCCGTCGGCAGCTCGACCGTGACCCGGGAGGGGCGGTGCTCGTGCACGAGGGATTCGATCTGCAGGGCGGCCGCGGACCGGTTGGTGACGTCCAGCTCGTGCAGGATCCGCACGTGCAGGGTGCCCTCGGCGATGCGGTGACTGATGACCATGCTGCGCCTCCCGCCCACCGGGATCCGGACGGCACCAGCGGTGTGGGGTGCCTGGCCACCAGTGTGGCGCAGCCGATCCCGCGCCGCGCGCCCCGGGACAGCGCCTAGCGCATTTCCGTCCGGGACGCCACCGCGCGACACGCGGTGCGGCCGGAACCGATCGGAGGGTGAGCACCGCTTCACCCGCCGCGAACGGGGCCGGCACGCCGTCGACCTCCCGCTACGCCGCCATGCGCCGCGGAGGGGGCCCCGTCGGCGCCGGAATCCGGCGCTGACCTTGGCGCATATCGATTCCTCCGGTCCGATGAACTCCAACGAAACCACACGTGCGGGAAGTTGGGCGTAGTTATGCTCCCGCCCACCGGTCAGAAGGTCCCCCTTTTTCGATAGTTCGAGGACGCCGATGGAGCAAAGAGACATTCCCCCCGAGAGCGCCCACGTGGAGGGGAGAGCAAGCCGGATGATGCCCACGACCGCCTTCGTGGCCGCTGCCTGCCTGGTCGGCGCACTCGCCTCCTCCGCGGCACCGGTCGGCACCGCACTGATCGCCGTGGCCGCCGTGTGCACGGCAGCGGTGTTCGTCGAGGCGTTACGGCGTGGCCGCGCGCTCGCCGCCGAGCGCGCCCAGGTCGCTGCCCTCCACCACACCCTGTCCCGGCAGGAGACCGAGGCGGCCCGCCTGTCCCAGGTGGTGCTGCCCGAGGCCATCGAGAGACTGCGCAGGGGCGAGCTGGCCGAGGAGGTGCTGACCGCCCTGGGCGGGCGCGGCGGCCAGGGCGACCGCTGGGGCAACGACGAGGCCCTCACCCCGCGCTTCCGCGCCGCCCTGCAGGCCGTGCTGTCCCACGTCATCGACGCCGTCGACAACGAGGAGAGCCTGCGCGACTCGGCGCAGCGTGCCTTCGTGAACGTCGCCCGCCGCGTGCAGGCGATCGTCCACCAGCAGGCCCACGAGATGCGCGAGATGGAGGACCGGCACGGCACCAACCCCGACGTGTTCGGCGACCTCCTGCGACTGGACCACGGCACCGCCCTCATCGGCCGGCTCGCCGACTCCATCTCGGTCCTCGGCGGTGCGCGCCCCGGCCGCCAGTGGAGCCGGGCCGTCACGCTGTACAGCGTGATGCGCGGCGCCATGTCGAGGATCATCGACTACCAGCGGGTGGAGCTCCACTCCGTCTCCGAGGTCGCCGTCGTCGGCCCGATCGTGGAGCCCCTGATCCACACCCTGGCGGAGCTGCTGGACAACGCCACCCGGTACTCGCCGCCGCACACCCGGGTCCACCTCACGGCCGTCGAGGTGCAGTCGGGCATCGCCGTGGAGATCGAGGACGGCGGCCTCAGCATGAGCGAGGAGGCCCGCGCCCGCGCCGAGAAGATGCTCGCGCAGGCCCAGTCCGGGATCGACCTCAACGACCTGGGCGAGACGCCGAGGCTGGGCCTCGCGGTGGTCGGCCGGCTGGCACAGGCGTACGGGTTCCAGGTCTCCCTGCGCTCGTCCGCGTACGGCGGCGTACGCGCCGTGGTCATCGTGCCGCAGCACCTGATCACCACGGCGTCCTCGGCGACGGGTCTCGCCCACGGCATCGGCTCCTCCTCGGGTCCCAGGGCCGTGGCCGCCACACCGCGCGAGCACCCCTTCGACCGCTCGCCGGCCGGAGTCTCCGCGCCCCGCCAGGCACCGGCTCCGGTCCCCAGGCCGGCGCCCGCCGGCGGCGGGCAGCCGGACACCGGACGCACCGCGACGGGCCTGCCGCAACGACGCCGGAAGGACCGTGCCACCACCTTCGACGTCCGTCCGGCCGCGGAGCCGCAGCCGGCGGACGACCAGGGCCCCGGAATGTGGCTGGAGGCCTTCCACAGCGGACTGTCCGGCGCGCCCGGTCACGACGCGCCGGGCGCCGAGGGCGCGTCGGGTTCAGCGACCAAGGGGGCGTAAGCAGTGATGACTCAGCGAATCAGCAGCATGGACTGGATGCTCAAGGACCTCGCCGCCGGAGTGCCGCAGACGCGGCACGTGATCGTCCTGTCCGCGGACGGGCTCTGCGTGGCGCAGTACGGGGCCGAGACCGACACGGCCGACCGCCTGGCGGCCGCCTGTGCGGGCCTGCAGAGCCTCGCCGGAGCGGTGGCCGCGGAACTGCCCCGCTCCGAGGGCAGGATGCGCCTGGTCGTGATCGAGATGGACGGCGGGTTCTTCTACCTGATGGCCGCCGGGGACGGCTCCTACCTCGCGGTCCTCGCCGACGAGGGCGTGGACGCGGGCCTGATGGGCGCGCAGATGCGCAACCTGGTCACCCGAATGGGGGACCACCTGAGCAGCCCGCCCCGACATGACGGGCAGCCCGCGTGAATGAGCCGCCCATCAGCTGGGAGGACGGCAGCCCCGAACGGCTCTACGTCATCACCGGCGGACGCAGTGGACCCTCCACCGCCGTCCACCTGGACCTCGTGACCTTAGTCGTGGCCAAAGGGCACGGCCGGCCCGAGATGCAGCCCGAGCAGGCGTCCATCCTCCGGATGTGCCAGTCACCACTGTCGGTGGCCGAGATCGCCGCGTACGCCGGCCTGCCCGTGAGCGTCGTCACCGTGCTGGTCGGAGACCTGATGGCCGCTCAGCGCGTGTACGTCCGCCCGCCCGTTCCCGCCGCGCAGCTACCCGACCTTGCTTTGATCGAGGCAGTGATCGATGGACTTCAGAAGCTCTGACCCGCCCGCCGGGCCCCGCGAGGCGGACATACTCCCGCAGACGGCCGCGGCCGCCGTGAAAGTCGTCATCGTAGGCGGCTTCGGCGTGGGCAAGACGACGATGGTCGGTGCGGTCAGCGAGATCAAGCCGCTGACGACCGAGGAGACCATGACCCGGGCCGGCGTCGGTGTCGACGACACCTGGGGCGTGGCCCGCAAGATCACCACCACCGTGGCCATGGACTTCGGCCGCATCAGCATCAACGACGAACTCGTCCTGTACCTGTTCGGAACCCCCGGTCAGGAGCGGTTCTGGTTCCTGTGGCGCGGACTCTTCGAGGGCGCGCTCGGAGCGGTCGTACTCCTCGACACCCGACGGCTGGAGATCAGCTTCGACGTCATCGGACGGCTGGAGGAACGGGGCGTCCCCTTCGTCGTGGCCGTCAACTCCTTCCCCGGCGCGCCCGATCATCCGGTGGAGGAACTGCGCCAGGCCCTCGATCTGCCCCCCACCGTCCCGATCCTCGTCTGCGATGCCAGACGGCGGGACTCGTCCCGCGATGTCCTGCTGACCCTCATGCGCTACCTGCACTCCCAGGCAGCCACCCAGGAGGCAATGTGAGCACCACCCCCACCCCACCGCCCGAGTGCCCCGCCCACGCCGAGGCGGCGACGGCGGGCGGCCTGTACCGGCTCCACGGAGCGGAGGCCCAGGCCGACCCCCTCGCACTGTACGAGAAGCTGCGGGCCGAACACGGCGCGGTGGCCCCCGTACTGGTGAGCGGGGACCTCCCGGCCTGGCTGGTCCTCGGCCACCGGGAGAACCTGGACGTGGCGCGCACGTCCTCGCGCTTCGCCCGCGACCCCCGGGGCTGGCGCGACATGAGAGAGGGCCGGGTACCGGCCGACACACCGCTCGGCCCGATGGTCTCCTGGGTGCCGGTCTGCAACTTCACCGACGGGCCCGTGCACGAGCGGCTGCGCTCCGCCGTGGTGGAGTCCCTGGAGCGCTTCGACAAGCGCGGCATCCGCCGCTACGTGACCCGTTTCGCCAACCAGCTCGTCGACCAGATCGCGGGCGAGGGGTACGCCGACCTGGTGTCGGCCTTCTCCGACCAGCTCCCCATGCTGGTCATGACGCAGCTCATCGGGGCACCCGACGAACACGGACCCCTGCTGGTCAACGCGGCGCGCGACATGCTCCAGGGCACCGAGACGGCCCTCCAGAGCGACCGCTACGTCACCGCCACGCTGGAACACCTGGTCGTGGAGCGCAAGGCCCGGCCCGCCCGCGACCTGGCCTCCTGGCTGATCGAGCACCCCGCGAACCTGAGCGACACCGAGGTGCTGATGCACCTGCGCGTCGTGCTGATCGCGGCCTACGAGACCACCGCCAACCTGATCGCCAACACGCTGCGGACCGTACTGACCGACCCCCGCTTCCGGGCCAGCCTCTCCGGAGGCCACATGACCCTGCCCGACGCCCTGGAACAGGTCCTGTGGGACGACCCGCCGATCAACACGATCATCGGGCGCTGGGCCACCGGTGACACCCTGCTCGGCGGCCAGCAGGTGAAGGCCGGCGACATGATCCTGCTCGGCCTGGCCGCCGGGAACGCCGACCCGCAGATCCGGCCGGATCCCAACGTCTCCGTCCACGGCAACCGCTCCCACCTGGCCTTCAGCAGCGGACCGCACGAGTGCCCGGGCCAGGACATCGGGCGGGCCATCGCGGACACCGGCATCGAGGTCCTGCTGGACCGGCTGCCCGACCTCCAGCTGGCCGTCGACGCGAGCGAGCTCCAATGGCGGGGCACCCTCATGTCGCGCCACCTGCTGTCGCTGCCGGTACGGTTCGCCCCGCGCTCCCTGCCGGTCCCGCAGCCGGAGGAGGAGCAGCCGGCCGGGCACCCCGTGCACGCGCTCATCCCGCCGCAGCCGACGGCGGCGCCCGTGGTCGGCGGTCGCCGTCGCCGTGGCGTCAGCTGGTGGCGCCGGCTGCTCGGCCGCCGCTGAGGGCGGCCGTCCGCGCCAGGGCCCCGGCCGAACCGGCCGGGGCCCCGGCCGTGCTCAGCCGCGTACCTGCCGCCACCAGGAGGCGAGGGCCGGCAGATCCGGCGGCTCGGTTCCGTCGACGCTGGGGGCATCGGCGTACCGCAGCGCGAACCGGGCCTCCGCCAGCGGCAGTTCGTGCCGATTGCGGGGGCTCGCGTACCGGGGGGCGCGGCTCTGCCACGCGATGGAGCCGGCCACGTAGTGCCCCAACGCGGCGAGATGGCGGCGCAGTTCCCCGTCCGTACCGTCCGCGCCGTCCTCCCACTGCGCCCGCAGCCGCGTGAAGAGGACCATCACCCGGTCGCGCAGGGCCACCGCGAGCGGCACCGCCTCGGCGGGGGAGCAGTTCTCCTGGTGGGCGAGGACGTTGACGAGGTTCACCTCGCGCGGATCCAGGTGGTCGTCCTTGTCGTAGGAGAACAGGTCGTTGTCCGCGCTGACGACGAACCCCGCCGCATCCGTCAACGCCGTCAGGGCGGGGGAGCAGAGCACGTCCGCCGGCAGGCGGTCCCCGCGTGCGACGTCGGACCAGGTCAGCGAGAAACGCGTACCGTTCGCCAACGGCCCCATGGCGACGAAGTCGTTCAGCCCCGGCATGGTGCCCGTCTCGGCCTGCGCGGCGCGCCAGGCCGCCCCGAGCAGCCAGTCGCGCGTCCCCTCGACGAACCGGCGCAACTCGTAGGGGGTGAGCATGGCGTGGGTGCGGCCCACCAGGTCCAGGAGTGCGCGGGTCATGGGACCCTCGGGCAGCACCGACGCCCCCGGATCCTCGATGGTCCGCAGCAGCCGTGCCCCGTGTTCGACGACGGCGCCCGTCCCCACCTCGTCGGAACCCGAATCCTGCCAGTCGTCGACGGCGTTGGCCCAGTAGTTCCACTCGGTGAACAGCAGGAGGGCCTCCACGTTCCCGCCGGGGATGATGCGGCAGGAGAAGTCGGCGCTGTGGGTGGCGAGACCCCACGCGCGCTCGACCGGATCGGGGTACAGGCCGAAGGCGTCCAGCCACTCGACCGCCCGGGCCTCCACCTGCTTCGCCTCGGGATGGAGGAGGTCGCGTTCCAGGGGGCAGTAGAACGACGGCAGGCGCGTACCGAGGAGCGAGGGGCGCGGCGCCGGTGAGGGTGACGTCGTCATCGGCCACCCCGCAACCGGAAGCACAGCAGCCGGGTCTGCACCGCGTGGTCACGCCAGAGCCGGAAGAACCTGCTGTGTGCGAGCGTCGACTGTTCGAGCCGTTCGCGGGTCCACGCGCCGGGCCGGACGTGGGCGTCCGCTCTGAGGCGGTCGAGTTCGGCGGTGTTCCACGCCATGGACTGCACCCAGAACTCCGCCACCGAGTCCGTCACGTCCTCCTCGTGCACGAGTTCAAAGCCGGCCGCCCCGGCCGCGGCCAGGTATTCACCGCGCAGCCCCAGCCGGGTTCTGTAGTAGTCGTCGATGAACTCGCGCCACTCGGAGCGGCCCGCGAAGTGTTCCTGGATCCCGAACCATCCACCGGGCTCCAGAGCCTTGGCGACGACGTCGAAGAGCCGGGTCCGGTCGGTGTAACCGCTGCTCTCGTTGGCGTAGACGGCGTCGTACGCACGCGTCTCGTCCAGGTCGTGCACGTCCGCCACCACGGGACGGACCCGGCCGTCGACCCCGGCGTGCCGGGCGAAGTGCCGGACGATCGGGACGTGTTCCTCGGCGAGGGTGAGGCTGGTGACCGATGCCCCGTGCTCCTGCGCCCAGTACAGCGACGTCCCGCCCAGGCCGCACCCGATGTCCAGCAGCCGCCGGGGAGGTGCCTCGTACGCGCCCCAGGACCGGGCCGCGTGCTCGACGATCCGCTCCTGGGCGTCGAGCATGCGCTGTTTGAGCATTTTCTGCGAGACGGTGGTGTCCGGCGGGCCGTCCGGGTACAGCCCCACGTGGAAGTGGACGCGGGGGCCCGGGCCGTACTTCTGCAGGATCTCCTGTGTCTTGTGGCTGTAGTAGAGCCGTATGTCGTCCGCGGCTGAGCCCTGCTCGCTGCCTAAGGACGATACGAGGGGTGTGACGCGCATGGGGTGTCCGCCCTTTCGTGGGGTAGGGCTGCCACCGGGACGCGCTGTCACCGCTCTCACCGCGTCCCGAACGGCACACTGTTGAAGCACGGATCATCGTGGCACTTCAAGAGCCCCACGTCAGCCCACTGGAGCAACACGAAGCCGCAACCGGGTGGGTTGACCGGAGGGGCGGGTGCCCATCCCTTCTTCCCGGCTACTCGGCGTGCTCCGGACGCCGCAGCGAGCGTCTCGAAGGGGTGCGTCGGCCAGATGTCCGGATTTCGCCTCATCCGCGAGTCGGACAACCATGACCCATCGGGATGATTCGTCACCCTCTCGTGTGCAACAGGGTTGATCCGTAAGCGATTTCCTCGACGGAAGGGTCTTCGTGCGCCTGAAACGACGCCTCGCACCGCTGCTCGCCGCCACCGGGCTCCTGGCGGCCACCCTGCCCCTGCTGGCCGCTGCTCCGGCCTCCGCGGCTCCGGAACCGGAGTACCTCAACCAGAAACCGGAGTGGCACCGTTGCCGCTCCGACCGGCCGGCGGCCTACGAGTGCGCCACGCTCAAAGTACCGCTGGACTACCGCAAGCCCGACGGCCGGATGCTCGACCTCGCGATATCGCGGCTGAGGAGCGAGAACCCGACCGCCCGGCACGGCGTCCTGCTCCTGAACCCGGGTGGCCCCGGGGTCTCGGGGATCTACCGCCCGCTGAAGATGAACGAGTTGATGCCGCGGGAGGTCCGGGACCGGTACGACCTCATCGGCTTCGACCCGCGCGGGGTCGGCGACAGCAGCCCGATCACGTGCGGGCTGACGGACGCCGAACGGAAGGACGAACGGCCCTACCACCCCGAGACCTTCCCCGAGGAGGTCGCGTGGGCGCGCACCGTCGCCGACAAGTGCCGGGAGAAGGCGGGCGACGTCCTGCCGCACATCACCACGCGCAACACGGCCCGCGACATGGACACCATTCGCGCGGTGCTGGGCGAGCGGAAGATCTCGTACGTGGGCTACTCGTACGGGACCTACCTCGGCGCCGTGTACACGCAGATGTTCCCGGGGCGGACCGACAGGTTCGTGCTGGACAGCGGCGTCGACCCGAAGCGGATCTGGCGGGGGATGATGCAGGTGTGGGCCACCGGGGCCAAGCCTGCCTTCGATCGGTGGACCGTGTGGGCGGCGGAGCGGTCGGCCGAGTACGGACTCGGTGACACTCCCGAGGCGGTGTCGGCCACGTTCTGGGGGCTGGTCGCCCGCGCCGACCGCGAACCGTTCCTGTTCCACGGGGAGGAGGTCACCGGGGACGCCCTCCGGGGCGATCCGGTCATGTTCTTCGCCCCGAGGGAAGCCTCGTCCGTCGTCCGGGGCCTGAAGGCGGCGGCCGAGGGCACGACCCCGGCCGAGGGCGCCCCGGTGCGGGACGCGAGGGCGCTGTCCGCCGGTGCGGACCCGGATGCGGCGGGTCCGAGCGCCGACGCGGGCCCCCAGTCGGCCGGCGACAACAGCACGGCCGTCATCTGGGCCGTGACGTGCGGGGACACGGGCAGCTGGCCCCGCTACACCGAGCAGTACGAGCGGGACGCGGCCAGGGACAAGGTCCGTTACCCGCTCTACGGGGACTTCGCCTCCAACATCAAGCCGTGCGCGTTCTGGGACCGGCCGGTGGAGGCGGCCACACCCATGACGAAACCGGCCGGCGTTCTGACCGTGCAGAACGAATGGGACTCCCGAACCCCCCTCGCCAGCGGGCAGGGACTGCACGACGCGCTGAAGGGCTCGCGGATGGTGCTCGTCGAGGGCGGCGAGGGACACGGCGTCTACCTCTCCCGCCCCGACGCCTGCGCCAATGCGCCGGTCAACGACTACCTGATCACCGGCCGGTTGCCGTCGAAGGACGTGACCTGCCAGAACCCGCCCCGTGACATCGAGCGCGACGAGACCCTCGCCGCGCCTTCGCGGGCTCCGTTGCCGTAGCGGCGGCCGGGCGACAGGTGGTTCCACGTCGGTCGCGCGCGGCCGGGCGGCGCGGGCCGTCCGGCCGCCCGGGCCCCTTCGCGAGGGGGCGTAGAGCGTCCGTTCGGGTGGCGTCTTCCCTCCGGCGACCGCAAGTGCCGCGGGAAGCGCGCCGGCCCGTGCTCTGCTGTGGCCACGACCCGAAGGCGGTCGTACGCGGGCCCGCCCGCTGTTCGCGGCAGGCCCGCCCCAACAGCGAAGGAGGACTGATGTCGTGTCACCGGAAGGACCGGCGCAGCCGGCGCATGCTCGGCCAACTGCTCGCATCGGCGGTCTTGTTGACCGTGGCCTTGTTGGACGTGTCCGGGGCTCACGCCGCCGCGGTCCACTCCAAACCGAAAGCCGACTGGGACGCCATCGCCCGATGTGAATCCGGCGGGAACTGGCGGGCCAACACCGGCAACGGCCATTACGGAGGGCTGCAGTTCACCCAGTCGAGCTGGAAGGCGGCAGGAGGCCGCAAGTACGCACCGCGCGCCGACCTCGCCACGAAGGCGGAGCAGATCGCGACGGCGAGGAGACTCGCCAGGATCCAGGGCATGGGGGCCTGGACCTGCGCACGCCGCCACTGAAGGCCCGCGCAACGGGGCGGATCAGGGAGACGGGTGTCGGGGAGCGCTGGCCACCCCGGACTCCCGCCCGCCGAGTTCGGCGTCAAGGGTCTCCTGGGCGATGCGCATCGACTCGGCGTACTTCGGCTCGGACATCCGCTGCCAGGCCCGGTCCGGTGCGACGTCCTCGACCCGGCTCGTGACCCACCAGATGTTGCCGAACGGGTCGCGCACCCGCCCGCCGCGGTCGCCCCACGCACTGTCGACGGCCTGGGTGACCACCGTTGCCCCGTGGGCCACCGCGGCAGCCATGGCGGCGTCGGCATCGGGAACGTAGACGCGCAGCAGGGAGGGCATCACCGGCCAGTCGGGCCTGCGGTCGAAGGCCAGTACGACCGTGTCGCCGACGCGGATCTCGCCGTGGCCGACCGTGCCGTCCTCGAGCGGCACGCGGGCGATCTCCTCGCCGTCGAAGGCGGCGGTGACGAAGTCGAGCAGCGCGCCTGTGTCGTCGGTGACGACCCACGGCGCGACGCTCGTGTAGCCCTCGGGAGCGGTGTGCTTCATCGGAATGTCCTCTCTGCCGGTTCCTGCTGTCGCGCGCCGACGTGTCGACGTGTCGACGTGCTCTCGTGCGGTCGTGCGGCCGATGTGACGACAGTAGGACCGGACTAGGTCAGGTTCCGTCCTAGAGGCGCGGCGCCGTTCCACGACTGCGGCCGGCCGGGCCGGTCAGGCCGGCGTGTCCTGGGGCGCCACCACGGTGAAGAGCGCCCCGTCGGGATCGGCGAGGACGATCCAACGGCTCGTGGTCGACGTCTGTACGGGGGAGGCGGCCCGGCCGCCCTGGCCGGTGGCGGCGTCGACCGCGGCTTCGAGGTCCGGCACGCGGAAGTGGACGTGCCACCGGGGGCGCACCTCGGGGTCGGGCGCCGCTTCGAGCGCGCCGCCGCTGATGCGGGCGACGGTGTCGCGGCCGTGACGCAGGACCACGTGGGCGTGCTCGTAGGAGACCGTGCAGCAGGACGGCCGCTCGCTGCCCCAGTCCAGGACCTCCCCGTAGAAGATGGCCGCGGCGAACGCGTCGCGGGTCCGCAGTTCCAGCCAGGCCGGGGCGCTTCCCCGGCCGACGGACCAGTCGGGGACGACCTCGCCCTGCCAGAAGCCGAAGACGGCCCCGGCGGGGTCCGCCGCGAGGGCGGCGCGCCCGGTGCCGAAGGCCAGGGGGCCGACCGCCATGGTGGCGCCGCGTTCACGGATCCGCGCGGCGGTCACGTCGGCGTCGTCGACGGCGAAGTACGGCGTCCACACCGCCGGCACGTCGGCGCTCCCGCCGAGCGCGCCGACACCCGCGACGGGAGCCCCGTCACGGAAAGCGACCATCATGCCGTGTCCCAGGTGCGTGGGACGGAATTCCCAGCCGAGCACGGCACCGTAGAACCGCTGGGCGGAACCGAGATCCCGGGCCAGCAGGCTGACCCAGCACGGGGCACCGAAGATCTCGTGGCTCGACGTCGACACAGCTGTCAGCCTCATCTGCCGCTCAGGTGGGACGGGACCCCTCCACGGTAGACCCGGCCACGGCGCCGGGCCGTGAGCCGCGGTCCGAACCTGGCTGGTGGGCGCGCCGCACGGTCACCGACGGGAGACGGTCGGTTCCGGCTCCCGGTTCTGTTTCCGTGTGATCCTCCGAAGATCGACGTGATTCCGGATGGGGGACGTCTGACGGGGCAGCCGCACAGTCCCATCCGTTGCGCGGCCCGCCACTGCCGGGCCCGCGATCGACCCCCGGAGGCACGCGGTGTCCAGTACGACTCTGACCCGGGGCCCCCTGCCGGTCGGCCTGTTCGCGCTGCCGGGCGTCTACCGGCCGCAGGCGGACACCCGCCTCCTCGCGCAGGCGCTCACCCACGAGGAGCTCGGCCCGAGCACCGACGCCCTGGAGATCGGCACCGGCACCGGGGCGCTGGCCCTGCAAGCCGCGGGCAGGGGAGCCCGGGTCACCGCGGTCGACGTCTCCTGGCCCGCCGTCCTGACGGCGCGGCTCAACGCGTTGCGCCGGCGGCTGCCCCTGCGCGTCCTGCACGGGGACTTCGCCGCACGGACCGCCGGCCGCCGCTTCGACCTGGTCGTCGCGAACCCGCCGTACGTCCCCGCCCCGGCGGCCCGGCTCCCCTCGCACGGGCCGGAGCGGGCCTGGGACGCCGGCCCGGACGGCCGCGGCGTCATCGACCGGATCTGCGCGAGCGCCCCTGATCTGCTGCGACCGGGCGGTGTGCTGCTCCTGGTGCACTCGGGCCTGTGCGGAGCCGAGGCGACCGTGGACCGGCTGGCCGGGGCGGGGCTGGCGGCGGGGGTCACGGCGACGGCTTCCGTGCCGTGGGGGCCGGTCCTGCGTTCACGACGGGCCTGGCTGCAAGGTCAGGGACTGGCCGACGAGGCCGAGGAGTGGGAAGAGCTGGTGGTCATCCGTGCCCGGAACCTCTGAGACCGTCCCCGGCCGCGAGCCCCGCCGGGTGTCCGTGGCCCCCCGCCGGCTGTCCGTGGATCCCGACGGCCCGGTCCTCTTCGAGGGGCCGGTCGAGATCGTCCTGGACGACGGGACGGTCGCCCGCTCCGACCGCTTCATGGTCGCGGTCTGCACCTGCCGCCGCAGCCGTACGTACCCCTGGTGCGACACCAGCCACCGCCGTCGCGAGCGGGCCGACCGGCCGCCGCCCGAGGACAGGACCCCGTGATGACCCTGATGACCCCTCCCGGCCCCGGCACGACGGCCACCGCCGCCGGCCCCCGCCTGGCCGAGGGGCGGGGCCCGCTGTCCGCGGCCGTGGCCGGGGCCCTGCGGTCCGGCGGCCCGCCCGCGTACGCCACGGGATCCGTACTGAAGGCCGACCCGTGGGGTGAGGACCTCCAGCTCGCGCTCTACCTCCTCTACGAACTGCACTACCGCGGCTTCGACGGCGTGGACGACGAGCGCGAATGGGATCCGGACCTGCTGCGCCTGCGCGGAGCCCTCGAAACCCGCTTCCTCCACGCCCTGCGCACCGAGCTCTCCGACGCTCCCCGATCGGTCGAAGAGGCCTTCGCCCCGCTTCTCGTCGAGCCCGTCGACCTCTCCGGCAGCCTCAGCCACCAGCTCGAAACGGACGGCGAGCTCTGGCAGTTGCGCGAGTACGCGGCCCTGCGCTCCCTCTACCACCTCAAGGAGGCCGACCCGCACGCCTGGGTCATCCCCCGGCTCACCGGACGGGCCAAGGCCGCCATGGTCGCCATCGAGTACGACGAGTTCGGCGCCGGCCGCGCCGAGCGCATCCACGCGGAGCTCTTCGCGGACCTGATGACCGACCTCGGGCTGGATCCCGCGTACGGCCACTACCTGGACCGCGCACCCGCCCCCCTGCTGGCGACCGTGAACCTCATGTCCCTCCTCGGCCTCCACCGGGCGACGCGCGGCGCTCTCGTCGGCCACTTCGCGTGCGTCGAGATCACCTCGTCACCCGGGTCCAGACGGCTGGCCAAGGCCATGCGGCGCTGCGGAGCGGGACCCGCCGCCGAGCACTTCTACGCCGAACACGTGGAGGCCGACGCGGTCCACGAACAGGTCGTACGCCACGAGGTCATCGCAGGCCTCCTGGCCGACGAGCCCGGCCTCGAGGCGGACGTCGCGTTCGGCTGCGCCGCGACCGTCCTGCTGGAGGACCGCCTCGCGACCCACATCCGGGAGGCCTGGGAGCAGGGGCGCAGCGCGATGCGTTCGCCCCTGCCGGCACATGCGGGTCCGGCTGCCGGGCCCCGCGGGAGGCGGACATGAACCGCGCCGCTCTGTTCGACGTCGACGGCACCCTCGCCGACACCAACCACCTGCACGTCGTGAGCTGGTGGGAGGCCTTCCGGCAGGCGGGCCACGACGTCGCGATGCACGACATCCACCGCGCGATCGGACTGCCCGGCGAAGACCTCCTCGCACATCTGCTGGGCGAAGACCGGGACACGGGCGGGGACGACGCGCTGAGCGCCGCGCACGCCACCCTCTACGGCACGTACTTCGACAGGCTGCCCCCGTTGGACGCGGCGGCCGAGCTGCTGCGCGCTCTGGACCGACGGGGCTGGCGGGTCGTGCTCGTGACCTCGGCGAAGGACGCCGAGCTCGACGCGCTCAGACGGGCCATCGGGGCGGACGACGCCATCACCGCGACGGCGACCTCGGAGGACGTGAGCGAGGGCAAGCCCGCACCCGATCAGGTGCACCACGCCCTCGGCCTCGCCGATGCCGCCGCGCGCGACGCCGTCTTCGTCGGCGACACCGTCTGGGACATGAGGGCGGGATCCCGGGCCGACGTCGCGTGCGTGGGACTGCTCTGCGGCGGCATCCCGCGGCGGGACCTGGAGGAGGCCGGGGCCCGCGCCGTCTACCGGCACCCCGCCGACCTGCTCGCGCACCTCGACGACAGCCCGTTCGGCAAGGACCCGCGGTGAGCGGTGGGTCCCGAGCCGTGAGCCCGCGCGGCCGTCATGCGGGATGGCCCGGCGGGATGTCGTCGGCGTCGCTGTAGCGCAGCAGCCGGGCGTCGGCACCGCCCCCGTCCTCGTCGCCGTCCCCGTTCCCGTCCCCGCCCCCGTCCTCCGGGGGGCCTTCCTCGACCGGCGCCAGCAGGAATCCCACGTGGTCGCCGCCCTCGATCTGCCCCTCGATCCTGCCGACGAACCACGTGCGCACGTCCGCCAGCACCGGACTGCCGTGCCCGCTGGGCCACCAGGAGACCTGCGCGAGCTTGTCCACCTGGTCGCCGGACTCGCCGCCGAACAGCTCCGCCAGCGCGTGCTGGTCCCGGCGCAGCACGTGCACGGTCAGGTACGTGGCTCCGCGCGCCACGCGGTAGGTGCGATTGGCCGTGGACAGCCACACGACGAAGCGCGGCGGGCGGATCGAGCACTGGGAGGCGAATCCCACCAGGCATCCCGCCCGCTCGCCGCCGGCCGCGACCGTGACCACGTACATCGGGCCGTCCAGTACGCCGGTGAAGGCATCGAGCCCGGTCTCGGGCATGGGCACTCCTCTCACCGCTGAGCGGCTACCCGGCCCGTCGCCTTCGAACCGCACGGCTCTGCGCCGCACCGCGAGGGTTTGCCCCGCAGTGACAGGGGCAGCCGCGTGAATGAATCCGACGAGGCCCCGGAATGGAGGCCGAACATGTCAACCAGCACACTCATCGCCGTCATCGTGGTCGCAGCGATCGTCGTGATCGCGCTCACTGTCGCCCTGTGGATGATGGCGCGACGACGGCATCTGCAGAACAGGTTCGGACCCGAATACGACCGCACGGTCGAGGCGGAGGGTGGCCGCATGGCCGCCGAGCGCGAACTGCGCGCCCGCGAGGAACGCCACGACCAGCTGGAGATCAAGGAACTGCCCGTCGAACGGCGGGACCTGTACGCGGCCGAATGGAGCACCGTCCAGGAGCACTTCGTGGACCGGCCGGAAGGCTCCGTGGAGGAGGCCGACGAACTGGTGTCGCGACTGATGCGCGAGCGGGGGTACCCGACGGACGACTACCGCGGCCAACTGCGTGACCTCTCGGTCGAACACGGCCGCACCCTGGAGCACTACCGGGCCGCCCACGACGTCAAGGTGCGCAGCACCGACCAGCGGACGACGACCGAGGAACTCCGCGGGGCGATGGTGCACTACCGCGCCCTGTTCGACGACCTCCTGACCGACCAGAGGAGCCGGTGAGATGCGCAACCACGGCAGCAACGAGGAACGGGCCGGCGAGGCCGGCATCACGACGGAGGACATCGCCCATCCGGTGTCGGCTGCGGACGCCGACCGGGATCCGGGCAGGGATGCGGGCAGCGATGCCGGCACGGCTGACGGGCGGACGCCGCCCGTGTACCCGGGGGAGGCCACCATGGACGCGGCCGCCGAACCCGGAACCCGGGAGAACGGCGACGAGCGGCTGACGGACCCCACCGGGGGCGTGGGAACGGAGGCGGGGACTGACGCGGGGACGGGCGGGGGCACCGACGAGCCGCTGCTCGGCGCCGAGGACACCGCGGACTACCGCAAGGCATGGAACGAGATCCAGGGCCGGTTCGTCGACGACCCGCAGGAGGCGGTCAGGTCGGCGGACGCCCTCGTCGCCGAGGTGATGCAGACGCTCGCCCGTACCTTCTCCGCCCACAAGCAGGGGCTGGAGGGGCAGTGGGGCCAGGGCGAGCAGGTCGCGACGGAGGAACTGCGGCTGGCACTGCAGCACTACCGGTCGTTCTTCAACCGGCTCCTGAACACCTGAGGAGGGCCGCTCGGGCCGACAGGGCGACTACGCCATATGACGGAAGCGGCGCAATCCGCCGCATTCGTAGGGTGCGCGGCAAGGGCCGCGCACTCTGGCGCGTGGGGACACTGGAGGAAAGATGACCGACGACGCACCGCGCGGGAATGTCGTGCTCGTCCGCGGAGGGTTCGTGGCCCGTCCCACCGATCCTGCCGCCGAATCAGGGCTTCCTCTTCCTGGACCGTGACAAGTTCGCCGCATCCTTCGCCGCCGACCTGCCCCACGCCCAGGCCGCGTTCATGGCCGACTCCCAGGTCCCCTGGCGCGTCGACGCCCTCGGCGGCACCGTCTCCCAACCCGCCTGGCGCACCAAGCGCTCCTGGTACCTCATCGCCACCGACGACCACATGATCCCGCCCGCCGACCGCCCACCAGGGCCGGCCGACGGGCAGAGGCGGGCAGCCCGCCTGATCCTCACTCGGGCGGGCTCGAGGTGCCCGGTTGGTCGTCGGAGGGGAGCAGGTCCCTGGCTCGGCGTTCCATCAGGACCGGCAGGTAGGTGCGGACCCGTGCGTACCTGAGCTCGTCGTACGCCGTCTGGACGGAGGCGTGCACGAGGCCGGCGTCCAGTTGGGGGTGCGCCTCCAGCAGCCGCTCGGCGACATGGCGGATGGCAAGGGCATCCTCCGAATCCGCCATCTCGCACCTCAGCCTTCCCTCGGGGACCGCCTGTCCTCAGTTTCGTGGAGCGGCCCGCAGCCGGGAAGTCGATCTTCCGCCGCTCTGCCTGGCCGACGGCGTGCGCCCCGGGTCGCCCCCCGGCGTGCCGGGGCGCAGGATGGAACAGGTGATGACGGTGTTGGTGGTCGGGGTGCCCGACGGCGAGCAGCTGGAGCTGCTGCGCTCGGGGATCCAGCGCAACCCGCACTTCCGGGTCGTGTCGCACGCCCATGATCCCGCCGTCGCGCTCGCGCACGCCCGTGTCCTCCTGCCCGACATCACGGTCCTGTCCCTGCCGGCCGGGCTCGACAGCCTCGACGCGGACCCGGGCGTCCTCCGCGTCTTCCGGGGGGTGCGTGCCCTGGACCCGCCGAGCGGAGTCGTGCTGCGCACGGCCGCGGTCCGCATGCCCCGGGCGGTGTCCGGCCTGGCGGTCGAGGGGGCCGTCCACGTCGTGCGCGAGGGCGACGCCGAAGCCCTGATGCGGGCCCTCCGCACGATCGGGCTGCGCCGGGCCAGCTGCGACCCCGACGAGATGCCCTGACGGGACGACGGTCAGTTCTGGGTGATCTCGGTCCACGGGCGGAGTTTCTCCGGGTTGCGGACGGCCCAGATGTGGGTGATGCGGTCGTCGGTGAGGCTGAACGCCGCCACGGTCACGGTGACGCCGGAGTGCTGGGCGACCAGGCCGGGCCGGCCGTTGACCGTCCGTTCCAGGAGGGTCAGTCCGGGGGCCTTGTCGGAGATGTGGATCAGGTACTCGGCGATCCGCCCGCTGCCCTCGACAGGGCGCAGGACGGTGCCGACCAGGCCGCCGCCGTCGGCGGTCATCGTGGCGTCGGGGTCGAGCAGGCCGACGAGTGCCTTGATGTCCTTGGCCTCCCACGCCTCCTTGAAGTCCCGTACCAGGCCGGCCTGTCCGGCCGTCGCGGCCGCCGGGGCCTGCGCGGCGCGCATCCGTCGGCGGGCGGAGGTGGCCAGTTGGCGGCAGGCCGCGGGTGTCCGGCCGACGATCCCGGCCACTTCGGGGAAGGGGTAGCGGAAGACGTCGTGGAGGATGAACGCCACGCGTTCGGCCGGTGTCATCGACTCCAGTACGACGAGGAAGGCCATGTTCACCGACTCGTCCAGGGTGATCCGGTCGGCGGGGTCGGCCGGCTCGCCGCTGCCGTCGCCCGCCCGCCCGCTGAACCACTCCGTACGGTCGGGGAGCGGCTCGGGTATCCACGCGCCGACGTAGCGCTCGCGCCGGGCCCGCGCCGAGCCGAGCACGTCCAGGCAGATGCGCCCGGCCACCGTGGTCATCCAGGCGCCGGGTGACGCGATGGCCTCCCGCTGCTGCCGCGACATCGCGTACCAGCGGGTGTACGTCTCCTGCACGGCGTCCTCGGCCTCGGCCAGCGAACCGAGCAGCCGGTAGGCGAGGTTGATCAGCTGACGCCGCTCGCCGACGACCACGCTCAGCTCCGGCTCGGACCGCTCGTGCTCTGCCTCGGATGGGGTGCTCATGGTGGTGCGCTCCTGTGCGTTCTGGTCGGTTTCGGCTCTCGACACCTCGACGAAACACCGCACCGGAGTGTGAGGTCGACCCTCCGCCTCACATTTCGGGGGCCCGTGTCGTCGGACGGACGAGACACTACCGATCCACCGCCGCGAGGCAGATGAGGGGACCGCGCCATGGCCACACAGATCACGGCAGCACCGGGCAGGGTCACGTTCCAGCAGGTCGCGATCGCCCTGCAGACGTTGGCCATCTTCTTCCAGGCGGCCACGGCCGGACTGCTGCTGTCCTCCTCCTACGGCGAGGTACTGCACGGCGTCGGAGCGCGCGTGATGTACGGCGCGTCGATGCTGTACGTACTCGCCGCGGTCCTGGCGTGGCGCCCGGGCGGCGGTTCGCCCCGCCCGATCCTGTACGCGTCCGGCTTCCTCGTCCTCGCCTCGGTGCAGGTGGTGCTGGGCATCGCACACGTTCCGTCGGTCCATGTCCCCCTGGGCGTCGTGATGTTCGGCCTGAGCGTGCTGGACCTGGGCCGGGTGCTGTCCGTCCGCCTGCCGGAACGTTCCGCCAGACGGGTGTAGCCGCCGCGGACGCGCCGGTGCCCTGCCCGCGGGGAACGGGCAGGGCACCGGGGTGCGGGGCCGGGCGGGTCAGGTGCCCAGGGCGGAGCCGCGCCACTGCTGGTTGGTGTGGCTCGGGGTGCAGTCCCAGATGCCGAGGCGGGTGCCGTTGCCGGTGCCCCAGCCCAGGGCGTCGAGGCACTTGCCGGAGTGGACGCTGCGCAGCAGGCCGCCGGGCAGCTGCTCCCACTTCTGGTTGGTGCCCTGGTGGCAGCCGTTGAGACCGAGGAGGGAGCCGTTCTCGGTCTTCGCGTACTGCACGTCGAGACACTTGCCGAGCGCGCGGACCGTGCCGTCGGCCTCCAGCTTCCAGAGCTGCGCCGAGGTGCCGTTGCAGTCGTAGAGCTGGATCGGGGTGCCGTCGGCGGTCTTGGCGCCCTTCACGTCCATGCACTTGCCGGAGTGCACGCCGACGATCTGCCCGGAGCCCGGGGGCGGCGGCGGGACGCAGTAGATCTCCAGGGTCACCTGGTAGTAGCCGCCGTTGCCGACCGGGGCGGCCACGGGGCCGGCTGAGCGGGCGCAGTTGGCCGCCGGGTAGCCCTCCTGCGTGGCCTGGGCGTACGCGCTGTTCCAGGCGGCGTCGGTGGCGATGTTGAGCGGGCCGTAGCCGGCGCCCAGGAAGTACTTGGGGGCGGCGGGGTCTGCCGTCGCCGAGGCGGCCGCAGGTCCGGCGACGAGCGTCGCGGCGGCCAGGAAGGTCGCGGCCGCGGTCGACAGCCATCGAGCCAACTTCACGAGGGGTCCTTTCACAAGGGGACGGAGCAGGGGAACCGCCGGGCCCGCGGTGGTCACGACCCTAGCCACGGGACGCCGGCGCGAAGTCTCACCCGGGTATCAACTCCGGCCGCCGATCGTCCTGTTACGGCCGTGACGCGAAGTGATCACCGTGGGTATCGTTCCGGGACCGTGGAGACCACCGATGATCTCGCCCGGCTTCAGGCCGCCCTGGACGCGCATGCCCTGGTCAACCTGACCGGCGGGCTGGGCAGCGGGAAGAGCCGGCTGGCCCGGCGGCTGGCGGTCGCGGCGACCGTGGACCTCGCCGCGGACGGCCTCGGAACGGACGGCGGCCTCGCAGTGGTGCGAAGGCTCGCCGCGCAGCCGGGCGGTCTGCTGCTCGTCGACAGCGTGGACGGGCCCGGCCGGGCCGAGGCGGTCGCGGCGGCGCTGGACCCGGCCGGGGACGTACCCGGGCCCGCCTCGCCCGGCCGGCTCAGGCCCGTACTGCTGGTCAGCAGGCTGCCCCTGCGGGCGACCGCCGACTGGGGCGGGCGGGTCCCGGTGACCGTCGCGCTCGGCCCCCGGTCCGCGGCGGCCGTCGAGGCACAGGCACGCGAGGCGGGCATCACCGACCCGGAGGCCGTGGCCCTCGTGGTCCGGCTGGCCGGCGGGGTGCCCCTGCTCGCCGACCTCGCCTGCCGTGCCCTGCACGCGGGGATCGCACCGGACGTGCCCGGCGCGGCCGCCGACCGGATGGCCGGCGAGGTGCTGGAGCGGCTCGGGCGGGAACGGCCCGGGCAGCGCTGGCGCCACGCACTGCGCCTCCTCGCGACCGTACGGACCGGGGACGAGCGGCTGCTGGCGGGCGGCCCGGGGCTGTTCGAAGCCCTGGCGGGGCTGAGCCTCGTACGCCGCGAGCGGCTCGGGCTGACGGTCCGGGAGCCGTACCGCAGCCTGTTCGAGACGGCGTACCGGTGGCGCCGCCCCCAGGCTCACGAGGAGGTGCGCAGCCGGGCCGCGGGCTACCGGCGGGCGCTGCTCGCCGAGCGGACGCCGGGGCCGCGGGAGCGGGCCGGACTGGTCGAGGAGGGACTGTTCCTGACGGGGGATCCGCTGGTGCGGACCACCCTCTTCCCGCCGGCCGAGGAGTTCTCGCGGATCGGGCCCGCCCGGCCCGGCGAGGCCGACGACATCGGCCGGCTGATGCGCCGGTGGGCGGTGCGGGGCGGCTTCGACGTGCGGCGCTCCGAACGGATCGTGGAGCGCTGGCTCGACGACGGCCCCACCGCCTTCCGGCTGGCCCGGGACCGGGAGGGCCGGCCGGTAGGGCTCGCCGCGCTGCTCCCGGTCGGCGTGGACACGGAGGCCGGGATCGAGCCCCTGCTCCAGCAGCACGCGACGGACCTGCTCGGCGGCCCCGGCTCCGGCGGACTGTTCCTCGGCGCCGCGTACGGTGCGGATCCGGTGGTGCACGCGCAGGTCCTGCGGGACATCCTCGGGCAGGCCGTACGGGCCGGGCACCTGGTGGTGTCCACCGCCAGCCCGGACTACCAGGCGTTGCTGCACGCCCTGAGCTTCCGGCCGCACGGCGGCATCCGCGACGACGTCTACCGGTGCGGGCGCCGGCCCGAGGTCTACAGCCACGACTTCGGCGCGGCCGGGCTGCCGGGGTGGATGGGCGCACTGGCGCCGGACGGGGCGGGGCCGCCGGCCGGGGGGTCGGCCGGGCCCGGGGGACCGGGCGTACCCGTGCCCGTGCCCGACGTACCGGTGCTGGTGGCGCGGGCGCTGGCCCGGCTCGGCGACCCCGCCGAGCTGGCGCGCAGTCCGCTGCTCGCCCGTCCCGGGATCGGGTCGCCCGCCGGGCTGCGGACCTGGCTGCGGGAGGCGGTGGCGGAGCTGGCGGCCGCGGACGCACCGGCCGATGCGGAGGCGGGGGCGATCCTCCGCGAGTACTACCTCGGCCGGTCCCGTACGCACCATCAGGTGGCCCGGCGGCTCCACCTCAGCCGGGCCACCTATTTCCGCCGACTGCGGCGCGGGCTCGCTCTCGTGGCGGCCCGGCTGCCGGTCCGTACCGGATGACGAGACGCGTATGCCGGTCCCTGGGACGGGGGCGAGGATCGGCCATATCAGTGGCGGAATATGCACCTTAATTGGATCACGACATCGTGCTTGGATGGCGCCGCCACCGTAATTCGTTTACGGATGAACGGATTTGGCGAACCGTCGGTAACTCCTCGAAGCGTCCAGGTTACGGAGAAGGGAGAAAAGGCCGACGGGAACTGAATGGGACATCCCGCGGCTCGACTTCCGCAAGATCCGTTATGTAGTGTTCCAGTTATTCACCGCCCAACGGGGGCGGACGGCAACTGCGGGCTTGGTCCGGACTATTTCCGGCGTGTGACGGGCCCCGCAGAACCGGCAGACCACCGCCCCCGCCGCGCTCCCTATAGGGGGAATGCGTGTCCCGACACGGGGGATCAATCATCCGGTTCCAGCTTTTGGGGCCTTTGAGCATTGCGCACGGCCCCGAAACCGTCGTTCTCAAACCGTCCAAGCCGACCAGTCTTCTCGCCGCACTTCTGCTGCATCCCGGCACCGTGGTGTCGACTTCCTACCTGCTGCGCGCCGTATGGGACGAAGAACCGCCCGCCACGGCCCGCGCCGCACTTCAGACGTGCGTCCTCCGGCTGCGCCGGCTATTCGCCAAGTACGGCATATCCGCGACCACCATCGAGGCCGTTCCGGGCGGTTACCGGATGCACAACGACACCGAGACCCTCGATCTCGTGCTGTTCCGTACGCTCACGTCCCGGGCCGGATCGGCGGCCGGCCCGGGGGAAGAGCTCTACCGGCTCCGGGAGGCGCTGTCGCTCTGGCACGGCCAGCCGCTCGCCAACGTGGCCTCGCGCATGCTCCAACAGGACGCGGTGCCCGCGCTCGAACAGGAGCGGCTGCGCGTACTGGAACGGGTCTGCGACCTCGAACTGGCCGCCGGGAACTGCCATCAGGTCCTGGTCGACCTGTACGAGAGTGCCCGCCGGCACCCGGTGCGCGAACGCTTCACCGAGCAGCTCATCGAGGCGCTCTACCGCACCGGACGGCAGGCCGAGGCGCTCGCCGAGTACCGCACGGTGCGCGACCGGCTGCGCGATGAGCTGGGCATCGACCCGGGCCCGGGACTGCGGCGGCTGGAGCTCGCCATCCTGCGCGCCGAGGACCTGGCGCCCGCCCCGCCGGAGCCCGCGCGGACGGTGACGGCGCGGACGGTGATCGCGGCCGAGGCTCCCGCATTGCCCGCCGGCCCGGCCGCCACCGCCCGGCCGGGCCGGACGGTGCTGCCCGTCCCGGCCTTCGCCGGGCGCGAGAGCGACCGCCGGGCCATGGCCGCACGGCTCACCGCCGCGGACGGGCCGCGCCTGGTCGTCGTCTCGGGGGCGCCGGGCATCGGGAAGTCGGCGCTGGCCCACCAGACCGCCCATGAGGTACAAGAGGCCTTTCCCGGCGGGGTGTCCACCGTCCGGCTGGCCCGGCCGGACGGAACGGCGGTCGCCGTCGAGGACGCGGCCCACCTGCTCAACGACGCCGACCCCGGCGCCGGCCGGAGGTTGATCGTCCTGGACGGCGCGGCCGGCGCCTGGCAGGTGCTGCCGCTGCTGCCGGCGACGGGGGACGCGTCCGTCCTCGTGACCAGCAGGCGAGGCCTGGCAGCGGTCGTCGCCACGCACGGCGGCGCCGTGCACCGGCTCGACGTGCTGCGGCCCGCCGAGGCGTACGGGCTGCTCGCCGGGCTCGTGGGCGCCGAGCGGATCGCTGCCGAGCCCGCTGCGGCCGGTCAACTGGCCTCCGTGTGCGGGCACTTCCCGCTCGCCCTGCGGATCGCCGCGGGACGGCTGCTGACCCGGCCCGGCCTCTCGCTCGCGGACTGCGCGGCCTGGCTCGCGGAGGATCCCCCCGCGCGACTGGCCCTCGCGGAGGACGCCCGGCTCTCGGTACCCGAGGTGCTGGGGCAGGCGCTCGACGCGCTGAGCCCGGAGCTGCGGGAGGCGTTCCTCCGGCTGGGGGAACGCGCCGCGGACGAGGACCTGTCGGTCCAGGAGAGCGAAGCCGTACTCGAACAGCTCGTGGAGGAAGGGCTGTTGGAGGACGGGCCGCCCGGTCCGTACCGCCTCCACGACTTCCTCCGCATCTACGCGCGTTGGCACGTCCGCATGCGCAAGACGACCGCCGCAGCCGCCTCGGCAGCCGCAACCGCCCCCGCAGCCGCTCCCGTAGTCAGCACCGCACCGCACTGACCCGCCCTTCCGCACCTCCCCTCACCTCCCTCACCTCCCCCTCCCCGATCCCGCCCAGACCGCACTCAGGGGTGTCCCCATGGCTCACGCCAGCTATCAAGACGTTGCCGCGACCCGTCCCCGGATCCGCCGGGACGTGCTGTTCACCGAGACGCCGGACGGCGTGCTGTTCCACAACGCGGACGGCGGCTTCCGCCTCACGGCCAAGTCCGCGTACCGCTTCGCGACGCTGATCGTCCCCCACCTCACCGGCGAGCACTCGGTCGCAGACCTGTGCCGGGGCCTGGGCGAGGCGCAGCGGAAGATGGTCGGCGACCTCGTGCGGACCCTGTACGAACGGGACTTCGCCCGGCCCGTCACCGCCCCCGCCGGGCCGGCCGCCGCGCCGGCGGCGCTCGCCCCGAACGTGGCCCGCCGGTACGCCCCGCAGATCGCCTACGCCGACCACTACGCCGACGACGCCGAGGCGCGGTTCCTGCGCTTCCGGGAGACCCGGGTGGCCGTCCTCGGTGAGGATGACGTGGCCCGCTGGTGCGCCACGAGCCTGATACGCAACGGCTGCGCGGCCGTCGGCGTACTGCCGGGCCCCGGCACCCCGGCACTCGACGCGGAGGCCGCGGAAGCCGTCGCCGACGGCTGTCCGGTCGAGCTCCGCGCCCTGCCCCCGGCCGTCCGCCAGGAGCCCACCTGGTCCGCACTGGCCGACTACGACCTCGTGGTCGTCACCGGCGGCCGGACCGCCCCCGCCCGGCTGCTGCCGCTGCTGCGCGCCGGGATCCCGGCCGGCCGCACCCTGCTCCCGGCCTGGTCGTACGGATCCGACGCCGTGATCGGCCCCCTCATGGCGCACGGCACCCCCGGCTGCTGGGCCTGCGCCGCGCTCCGGCTCGGTGCGGCCGCCGGCCGGGACACCGCCGCCGCGGCCGAGTTGTGGAGCGCGCTGGCCCTGCCCGGCAGCCCCGCGCCGGCCGTCCCGGAGCCGGGGCGGCCGCTGGCCGCGATGATCGGCAACCTCCTCGGGTACGAGGTCTTCCGCACCACGTCGGGAGCCCTGCCCGCCGAGACCGCGGGCCAGGTGATCGTGCAGGACATGGCCTCGCTGGACGTCACGGCGGAGCCGCTCCTGGCCCACCCCCGGTGCCCGTTCTGCGCCCCGGACGCGGAGGCGGCACGGGAGGCCGTGGCTCCCGTGGACCTCTCCGCCGCCGGAACCTCCGGGACGCCCGCCCTGCCCACCCTGGAGACCGCACGCGAAGCGGACGCCCTGGTGGAGGAGTTGAACCGGCGCTCCGCGCTCGTCCGCCCGTACACCGGCGTCTTCACGCGCTACGCGGACGAGCCGCTCACCCAGATCCCCCTCAAACTCGGCGTGGTGCAACTGGGCGTCGGCCACACCGGCCCCCGGACCGTCGCGGCCTTCGACGTCCACCACGTCGCCGGGGCGCGGATGCGGGCCCTCGACGCCGCGGCCGTGGTCTACGCCGAACACGTCGTCCCCGCTTACGGGGTCGTGGCCCGCGGCGAGGGGGCGGTCGCCGAAGGCTCGCTGACCATCGCCTCCGGTCTGCCGGGCACGGCCGCCGCCTGGCAGCGGGCCGTGTCGCTCGTCACGAAGGAGCCCGCGCTGGTGCCCGCGGGGGCGGTGCGCCCCTTCGGGCCGCACAACGGCGACCGGCTCTTCGAGCGCACCCGCGCGGGAGCCGGCGCCGGACCGTCGCCCGCCGACGCGGCCGCCGCGGGCCTGCTGTCCGCCCTGGCCCACGACGCCCTGCTGCGGGCGGTGCGCGGGGCCGCGGCGGCGCCCGTACCGCTGACGGACGAGACGCCGGATGCCGAACTCGCCTTCCTCGTACGGTCGGCGGAGCGCCTCGGGCTGGACGTCGAGCTCCTGGACCTCGGCGAGGGCGGCCGCTCCGGGGTGCGGGTGCTGCTCGCCCGGGCGGGGGAGCGCTGGGCCGTGGGCGCCGGCCTGGACGGCCGGACGGCGACGGTGGCCGCGCTGCGGGACCTGCTCGGCGCCGTGCAGTACGAACGGGACGCCGCCGCGTCCGGCGGACCGGCCGACACCGGCGATCCGCTGCTGCGGGACCTCGACGCCCGCACGCTGACGGTGTCCGAAGACGCCCGGCCCGCCGAAGACGCCAAGCCCGCCGACGCCCGGCCCGCCGCCGGGAGCGAGGCCGCCACCGGGAACGAGGCCGCCGGCTGGGCCGAGGTCCTGGACCGGCTGCGGGCGGCGGGCCGTGACGCTTACGCCGTTCCCACCGGGGGCGCGGACCTGGCCTCGGCCGGGCTGTACACCGCCAGAGTGCTGCTCACCGCCGCCCAGGAGCCGGGCGATGACCACTGACCCGCTGACGGCCGGTCCCGAGGTCGCCACCGCGCTCGGTCCGGACGCGGCGGCCCGCTTCACCGCACTGCTGGGCCACGCCCTGGAGGCGCTCGGGGGTCCCCGCGTGACGCTGTCGGCCCTCGGCCTCGGGGACGCCTTCACCCGGCCCGGGCCCCCGCCCGCCCCGCGCCCCGGCGACAGCGCGCCCGTGCCCGTGCACCTGTACGGGCACCAGGCGGTCGTCGGCGCGCCCGGAGGCTGCGCCCGGTGCCTGGAACGCCGCTGGCAGGCCGTACGGTCCGTCGCGCTCCGCGACGCCCTGGAGCTCGGCGGCGGCACGCGGGCCGCCGGCGACTGGCCGTACGCGCACGCCTTCGCCGCCGACGCGCTGGCCGCCCTGATCGCCGCGGCAGCCGGGCCCCGGCCCGGAACCCCACCCGCGGGGGTCTTCCCCGAGGTCCGGCTGCTGGACCTGCGGACCGGTTCCGTACGCCGGTACCCGCTGGTCCCCGACCCCGAGTGCCCGGCGTGCGCCACGCCCGGGGAGGACACCGCGGAAGGGGCGGTGCCCGAGCTGCCGCCCGCGCCGAAGTACCGGCCAGGGGTCTTCCGCACCCGCCCCGTCGAGTCGTACGGCATCGAGGTGGCCGCCTTCGCGAACCCCCTGTGCGGGGCGCTGGGACCCACCCTCGTCCAGGACGTCTCCTCCACCTCCACGTCCGCGACCATCGGCTGCTTCTCCATGCGCTCGGGCCCGTACCTGCGCGAGACGTTCTGGGGCGGCCACACCGACTCCTTCGCGCGCAGCGCGCACGTGGGCGTGCTGGAGGGGCTGGAGCGCTACGCGGGGATGCGGGCGCGGGCGCGGACCACGAGCGTCACCGGCTCGCTGAAGCAGTTCGGCGCCGATGCGGTCGACCCGCGGGAAGTGGGCCTGTACGACGGGGCCTTCCACCGGCAGAACCCGCGCGTACGCCCCTTCGACCCGGACCGGGAGATCGCATGGGTGTGGGGCTGGTCGCTGCGGGACCGGGTGCCCCGCCTCGTACCGGAGATCCTGACGTACTATCACGCACCCGGCCTGGAGAACCGGTTCGTACAGGAGAGCTCCAACGGCTGCGCCTCCGGGGGCAGTCAGGCGGAGGCCGTGTACTTCGGGCTGATGGAGGTCGTCGAGCGCGACGCCTTCCTGCTCACCTGGTACGGGCAGCAGCCGCTCCCCGAGATCGACCCGGCGAGCAGCACCCGGCCGTCGACCCGCGCGATGGTCGACCGGCTGGCCATGTACGGCTACCGGGCCCGGTTCTTCGACACCCGCATCACCTTCCCGATCCCCGTCGTGACGGCGGTGGCCGAGCGGTTCGACGGCGGCCCCGGCCGGATGTGCTTCGGTGCGGGAGCCGGCCTCGACCCGGAGTCCGCCCTGGACTCGGCGCTCTGCGAGATCGCCACGGACGCCGTCAACCTGCCCGGGCGCACCGAGCGCGACGAGGCCCGACTGCGCGCCATGGCTGCCGACTTCGACCTGGTCACGGCTTTGCACGACCATCCGCTCGTGTACGGGATCCCGGAGATGGGCCGGTACGCGGACTTCCTGCTGCGCCCGCGGGGCGACGGGCGGCCGCGGACCGTGGCCGAGCTGCGGTGGCCCGACCGGTGGGGCTCGGACGCGTCCGACGACGTGCGCACCGACCTGGAGCGGTGCGTCTCGGCGGTGACGGCTGAGGGCTTCGACGTGGTCGTCGTCGACCAGACGATGCCCGAACAGCGCGCCCTCGGTCTGCACACCGTGAGCGTGCTCGTCCCCGGGCTGCTCCCCATCGACTTCGGGTGGTCCCGGCAGCGGGCCCTCGGCATGCCGCGGATGCGGACGGCCCTGTTCACCGCCGGGCTGCGCGAGCGCGCGCTGGATCCCGGCGACCTGAACCCGGCCCCCCACCCCTTCCCCTGACCCGGCCGCCGCCACCGGCGTCCCACCCGAACGTAGGAGGACCCATGGGCTACGCCCATGTCTACGCCCACGAGATCATGCACCGCGGCCGGGTCCCGATGGAGCCCGTCGACTTCGTGCCCGACTGGGCCGACCGGCCCCGCAAGGCCAAGTTCCACCCGGACGCCGAGACGCTCCCGTTGCCGACAGCGCAACCGGACGCGGATGCGGTCGCGCGGCGGCCCGCCGCGGGGTTCACCCTGCCGCTGCTGTCCGCGATGCTCCGGGACTCGTACGGGCTGACCGGGCGCCGTCTCGCGGTCCAGGCGAACACCGACCTGGCCGCGCTGCCGCACTACACGCAGGCGAACTGGTCGCGGGGCACGGCATCGGGCGGCGGCCTCTACCCGGTGGGCATCCACTGGGCGGCCGGGCCCGGCGGGCCGCTGACACCGGGGCTCTACCACTACGCGCCCCACCAGCAGGGCCTGCGACGCCTGCTGACGGGCGACGTCACCGGGCAGGTCCGCGAGGCCCTCGGCTCCGGGGCCGGCGCGGCCGCGCAGGCGACGCAGTACCTCGTCCTCAGCGTCAAGTACTGGCAGAACGCCTTCAAGTACAACAGCTTCTCCTTCCACGCCGTGAGCATGGACGTGGGCGCGCTCGTACAGACCTGGCGCCTGTGGGCGGCGCAGTACGGGCTGCGGATCGACCCGGTGCTGTGGTTCGACGAGGAGCGCCTGGCCCGGCTGCTGGGCGTGGCGCCCGAGGAGGAGGGCGTCTTCGCGGTCGTACCGCTCACCTGGGAGGGCGGGGGCGCGCCGGCGGCCGGGGGAAGCGGCCCCACGGCCGACGTCGCCGTCCGCCACCGGGACGTCGAACGCTCCCGCCGGGTTCTCGCGTTCGAGACGCTGCTGCGCATCCACGAGGCCACCGCCGGCCGGGCCGCCGACCGTCCGGAGCCGGGCGCGCTGGACGCGGCCGCCGCCCTTCCGCCCCGGGGCGCCGATCCGCTGCCGCTGCCGCCGCCCCCCGCGCCGCCGGCCGCCACCGGGCGGGCCCTGCGCGAACGCCGCAGCAGCTTCGGCCGGTTCGAGGCCTCCCGGCCGGTCGCGGCCGAGGAGCTCGCCGCCGCGCTGGCCGACTGCGCGGCCACCCGGTACGGCACGGAGGCCGAACGCCCGGACGGCCCCCCGCTCACCTCGCTGTACGCGTTCGTCAACCACGTCGAGGGCATCGCCCCCGGTGCGTACGCCTACGATCCGGCCGCGCACACCCTGCGCCCGGTGAAGCCGGGACCGCCCGGCCCCTTCCTCCAGCGCACCTACTTCCTCTCCAACTACAACCTGGAACAGGCCGGTGCGGTGTTCGTCCCGACGGTCCGCACCACCGCCGTCCTGGACTCCGTGGGCGACCGCGGCTACCGGCTCGTCGGCGGCACCATCGGCGCCGTCGCACAGACCTTCTACACCACTGCCGCGGCCTTCGGACTGGGCGCCGGAGTGGCACTCGGCTTCGACAACATCGCGTACATCGAGGAGCTCGGGCTGACCGGCACCGACGAGGCACCCCTGCTGATCATGCTGCTGGGCCACGAGCGCCCGCGGCCGGCCGACTTCCGTCACGAAATCGCCTGAAGGGAGCGGGACGATGAACACCACCGAGTGGCATGCGGGCGACCGCTTCATGCTGCGGGTCGCGGGGCTGCCGCTGTCCGCGGTCGACGCCCTGCGCGCCGCGGACACCCGCCGCTGGGCCGAGGACGTCCTCGCCGCCGAGGCGGCACTGCGCGAGGGCGCCGCGCGGCTCGGCGACGTGCTCCACGGGGCCGTCGGAGCCACCGACCCGGCACCCGACGGCCCGGGCGCGGCCCGGCGCCGCGCCCTGCTGCGGCTGCGCCGCCAGATCCACAACGACCGGCTGCCGGCCAAGCCGGACGCGTCGACGGAGGCGGCCGTGGAGGCCGTCGCGGCCGTGGACGAGGCTGCCGCCGATCAGTTGGCCGGCTGGCTCCACCGGCGCCGGCTGTTCGACAAGCTGCTGGCCGAGGGACCGCCGCTGCTCACCGCGGACCTGGCCCGCAACCGGACCGCCCTGCGGGAGCTGGTGGCCGACGAACGGCTGCGGCTCGGCCTGCTGCTGGCCTCTCCGGTGCTCGAAGGGCAGCTGGACGGCTACGCGCGCACGGGCGGCGTGCCGACGGGACGGGCCCGCAAGGCCGAGCGGTCGGTGCTGTCGTACGTGTACCGCACGGCCTGCAAGACGAGCCCCTTCAGCACCTTCACCGGGGTGGCCACCGGCCGCTTCACGGACGGTGCCGGAGCCGACGGTGCCGGTGCCGACGGTGCCGACGGCCTGCGGGTGGCCGATGAATGGACCAGCCACGTCCGCCTCAACGTCGTCGTCCTCGCCCGGCTCGCCGAGCTGATCCTGGCCGATCCCGTGCGCCGCCGGGACCTCCCCCTGCGCCTGGCCTCGGGCTGGGGCCACGAGGAGGACCGGATCCGCTACGTGCGGCGCTCGGTCACCGCCGGCGACGACGCGGCCGCCGTCACCTTCGACGCGGTCAAGGACCGGCTGTTCTTCCTGCGCCGCAGCGGCACCCTCGACCGCCTCCTCGGCCTGTTCGCCGAGCGGCCCGAGCTGCGCCACCGGGAGCTGGCCGACTGGCTGGCCGCCGAGCACGCCGCCGACCCCGCGGACTGCGAGGCGTACGTTTCCGCCCTCCTCCAGTTCGGCATGGTGCGCGTGCCCTGCCTCGACACCGAGGTCCACAGCGGGGACCCGCTGCGGTCCTTCCGGCAGTCGCTGGCCTCGCTGGAGCGGCCCTGGGCGGACCGGCTCGCCGCCCTGCTCGAAGCACCCGCCGAGGCCCTGGCCGCCTACCCCGCCGCCGGGCACGCGGAACGGGCCGGGCTGCTGCGGGTGCTGCGCACCGGGCTGCACCGGGCCCAGGAGGAACTCGGCGCACCGGACGCGGCCCTGCCGCAGACCCTGCTGTACGAGGACGTGAGCGCGGGCCGCGAACTGCCCTGCCCGCCCCGGGACTGGGCGGCGCTGCGCTCGGTCGAACGGATCCTGCCCGCCTTCGACCTCACCCTGGCCCAGCGGATCACCTTCGAGGGGTTCTTCACCGCGCGGTACGGAGCCGGCGGCCGCTGCGAGGACCTCCTGGGGCTGGTGCACGACTTCCACGAGGACTTCTTCGACCAGTACCTGTCCTTCACCGCACGGCGCAAGCCGTTCGACGAGAGCGGCGAGTACGTGCCGGAGGAGAACTGGCTCGGCCTGCCGGGCATCCGGGCCCTGGACGCGGCCCGGCGGGCGTTCATCGGCCGGATGCGGCAGGCCTGGTCGGCGTACGAGGGCACGGCCGGGGCCGAGGGAACGGGTCCGGCCGTGCTCCGCCTCGACGAGGCGGACCTGGCGGCGGTCGCGGACGAGCTCGACTCGGTGACACCCGACTTCGCGCCCCGCTGCCACCACCTCCAGCTCGCCCGCGATCCCGCCGACGGGACCCCGCTGACCGTGCTGAACCGCTCGTACGGCGGACTGTCCTTCCCCTTCAGCCGGTTCACGCACGTCTACGACGGGCCGGACGGGCCGGACGGAACGGACGGAACGGACGGCGGCTTCTCGGCCGAACTGCGCGCCACGGCAAGCCGGGTCACCCCGCCGGGCGCGGTCCTGGCCGAGGTCACCGGCGGGCCGGTCACCACCAATCTGAACCTGCACGGGCAGCTGACCGACCACGAGATCGTCTGCCCCGGGGAGAGCGGCACGCTCCCGCCGGAGCGCCGGCTCCACCTCGACGACCTGTACGCCGAGCACGTGCCGCACACCGGGCGGGTGGTGCTGCGTTCGCGGCGCCTGGGCCGCGAGGTGATCCCCGTCTACCTCGGCTATCTGGTGCCGCTCGCACTGCCCGCGATCCCGCGCACCCTCCTGCTGCTGTCCCCGTCGTCGATGTCACCGCTCGACGTGTGGGCCGGCGTGCCGGAGGGCCCGGCGACGCACGACAACGTGACCGCCCGGCCCCGCGTGGTGCACGGCGACGTCGTGCTCAGCCGGCGCAGCTGGACCACCACGGCGGGCGACCTGCCGGTCCAGGGGGCCCAGGAGGCCGGGCACTTCCTCGACTGGCAGCGCTGGCGCCGCGCCCACGGCCTGCCCGAGCAGGTGTTCGCCACCGTCTCGGCCGGCCCCTCGGCCGCCGGGGCCAAGCCGCAGTACGTCGACTTCGCGAGCCTCCTCTCCCTCGCGGCCTTCGAGGCGCTGCTGCGCGAACCCGCGCACCGGGTCGTCTTCCGCGAGATGCTCCCCGACCCCGACGGCCCGCACGCGCACTCGGCGCGCGGCGCCCACGTAGCCGAACTGGCCGTCGAGACGCACACCTTGACCATCAGAGACCAGGAAGGCGGCACGCGATGTCCGAGATGACCCCGTCCACCCCCGGCGCAGGTGCCGAGACCCGCGGCGCCTGGCAGGCCCTGCACATCTTCTACGCCGCCAACCCGCAGCCGCTGCTGGTGCAGTGCGTCCGGCCGCTGATCGCCGGGCTCACCGCCGACGGGCTGCTCGCCGGGCACTTCTTCATCAACTACTGGCTGGAGGGGCCGCACGTACGGCTGCGGCTGCGGCCGGCCACCCCCGGGGCCGGGCCCGAGGTGCGGCGGCGCGCCGAGGAAGCCGTCGCCGCGTTCCTCAAGGCCCGCCCGGCCCTGTACGAGGTCGACTCCGGATTCCTCAACGAGTTCTACAACACGCTGTTCGACATCGAGTTCCCGGAAGGGGACCGGGCCGCGTTCATGGGTCCCGACGGACGGATGAACCTGCGGCCGAACAATTCGTTCTCCCGGGAACCGTACGAGCCCGAATTCGGGAAGTACGGCGGCCCCGCCGGCGTCGAACTCGCCGAATGGCATTTCGCCCGCTCCAGCGATCTGGTCATCGACGCCCTGCACCGCATGAACCTCCATCTGCGGACCGTACTGCTGGGCACCTCCGCCCAGCTGATGATGGTCATGGCGGGAGTCTTCCTGCCGGAGCGCGAGGAACTCACCGGATATCTCGACAGGTATTACGAGTTCTGGCACCAGGCCTTTCCCGGCACCGGGTTCATCGGATCCGAGGAGTACGACCGCAGCTATGAGCAGACCGCGCCCGGGCTCGGCCGCCGCTTCGCCGCCGTGCGCGAGGCGCTCGCCTCCGGGGACACCGGCCGGCTGCCGGCCTTCCTCGCCGGGTGGGCGGAGCACTGCCGCGAGCTGCGCGAGCGCGCCGAGGCGCTCGCCATCGCCGGGGACCTCGTCTTCCGCTCCTGGGACGGAACCCGCGACGAGCAGGTCACGGATCCCGCCGTGGCCCTGCCGCTGCTGCTCTCCCCGTACATGCACATGACCAACAACCGGCTGCACGTGACCATCCGCGACGAGGCGTACCTGGCGCACCTGCTGGGCCGGGTCCTGCGGGAGAGCGACAGCGACGGTGACGGTGAGGGCCGGACCGGCGGCCGGACCGAGGGCGCGGCGGTCGCCCCGTGACCGGCCCCGCACCCGCCCCGGGCCCGGCCGGGCTGCTGGACCACCGGCCCGCCCTGCGGCCGGAGATCCTGCTCTCCGCGCCGCTGCTCGACGGGCCGGCGACCGTCCACCTGGTCAAGGACCCGGTGACCGGGGCCTCGTTCGAGATCGGGCCCAAGGAGTTCTTCCTCGTCTCCCGGTTGGACGGCTCCCGCAGCCTGGCGGAGATCGGCGTCGAGTACGGCCGAACCTTCGGGCGGCGGCTCGGCGAGGGCAACTGGCAACAGCTGCTGGCCCTGCTCGGCACCCGCCGGCTGCTCGCAGGCGGCCCCCCGCCGCCCGCACCCGAGCCGCCCGGCCCACCGCTGCGGGGCACCCTGCTCCGCGGCACGCTGCGCTTGGTCGCGGACGCCGACGCCACCACGGCCCGGCTGCACCGCGCGCTGCGCCCGCTGCTGCACCCGGTGGTGCTGGGCGTCCTGCTGCTCGGCTGCCTGGCCATGGAGGCCGTGCTCGCCGCATCGCTGGGTGAACTCGCCGACGCCTTCGGCTGGTTGCTGCGCCATCCGGTGCCCCTGGCGGCGGTGGCCACCCTCCTGTGGCTGAGCACGGCCCTGCACGAGTTCGCGCACGGAGTCGCGGCCCGGCACGTCGGCGGGACCGTCGGCGAGATCGGGCTCCGCTGGCGGCTGCCCGTCGCCATCATGTACTGCACCGTGGACAACTACCGCTTCCTGGAACGGCGTCGGCACCAGGCGGCGGTCGCCGCCGCGGGCGCCTTCGCCAACCTGCTGTTCCTGCTGCCGTTCTCCGTCTGGTGGGCGGCGCTGCCCGAGGGCGACCCCACCCGCCGGGTGCTCGCCGCGCTCCTGCTCGCCGGCAGCGCGCAGGCGCTCGTCAACCTGATCCCGCTGCCACCGCTGGACGGCTACACGATGCTCGGCCACGGGCTGCGCGTGACACGGCTGGCGCCCGCCAGTTCGGGGTACCTGCGTCTGCGGATGCGCGACCGGGCGGCCGCGGCCGCGTACCCGCCGCGGGCCCGCCGGCTCTACCTCGGATACGGAATCGGCTCCGCCGTGCTCGTCCTGCTGCTGACGGCCGGCCTCACGGGAGCCGTCTGGTACGCCGTCACCACCTGAAGCCACGCACCGCATCAAGCACCCACACACAGAGGGACGCACGACCCATGACAACAGACAGCACCCAGCCGCCCGACTCCCCGGCCATCGCCGTCCAGGACGTACACAAACGCTACGGCGACCGCCGGGCGGTGGACGGGGTGTCCCTCGACGTGCGCCGCGGCGAGTTCTTCGGGCTGCTCGGCCCCAACGGGGCGGGCAAGACCACCCTCATCGAGATCATGGAGGGACTGCGGCAGGCCGACGACGGCACGGTTCGCGTCCTCGGCCGGAGCCCCTGGCCCCGCAACACCGCCCTGCTGCCCCGGATGGGCGTACAGACCCAGGCCTCGGCGTTCTTCGTACGGCAGAGCGCGCGCGAGCACCTCGTCACGGTCGCCGGCCTCTACCGCTGCGACCCGGCGGCCGCGGACCGCACGCTGGCGACCGTCGGGCTCACCGAGCAGCGTGACGTCATGGTGGAGAACCTCTCCGGCGGCCAGCGCCAGCGCCTGGCCATCGCCTCCGCCCTCGTCCACGGCCCGGAGCTGATCTTCCTGGACGAGCCGACGGCCGCCCTCGACCCGCAGGCCCGCCGCGATCTGTGGGAGGTGCTGCGCGCCCTCAAGAGCGAGGGCCGCACGATCGTCTACACGACCCACCACCTCGACGAGGCCGAGGCGTTGTGCGACCGCGTCGCGATCCTCGTCGGCGGGCGGATCGCCGCCCTGGACTCGCCGCACCGGCTGGTCGCCGCGGCCGGCGCCCCGTCGCGGCTGCTGCTGCCCGTGGGCCGGATCGGCGTCGAGGAGGCCGCCGCGCTGCCCGGCGTGGACCGGGCCGTCCTCCAGGGCGGCTCGCTCGTCCTGGAGACCACGGCGCCCGGCAAGGTCCTCCAGGCCGTGGACGCACTCACCGGTCTGGACGGGGTGATGACCCGTACGGCGACGCTGGAGGACGTCTACCTCGAACTCACCGGCGCCGCGACGCACACCGCCCCCCGCATCGGCCCCCAGGCAGGACCCCACACGCAGACGGAGCACCAGGCATGAGCGCATACACGGCCCTGACCGCCGCCGGCTACCGGGCGCAGGTCCGGGACAAGGCCACCCTCTTCTTCACCTTCGCCTTCCCGCTGCTCTTCCTGGTCGTCTTCGGCCTGATCTTCAGCGGGCAGGACGTCGAGGAGACCGGCCGCCCCTACATCTCGTACATCGCCCCCGGCGTGATGTCCTGGGGCGTCGCCAACGCGGCCGTCTTCGGCATCGCGTTCACGCTGATGCAGTGGCGGCGCGACGACCTGCTGCGGCTGATCCGGCTGACGCCGACCCCGCTGACGACCGTCCTCGCCTCGCGCTACGTACTGGCCCTGGGCGTGGGCGTGGTGCAGGCGGCGGTGTTCGTCGCGGTGGCGATGCTCCCCGGCTTCGGACTGGTCCTGGACGGCCGCTGGCCTCTGGTGCTGCCCGCCCTCGTGCTCGGGATCACGGCGTTCCTCGCGATCGGCGTGATCGTCGGGACGTACGCGAACACCCCGGAGGCCGTCGCCGCCATCGCCAACTGCCTGATGGTGCCGATGGCGTTCCTGTCCGGCTCGTTCCTGCCGCTCGACATGATGCCGTCCTGGCTCCAGTCGGTCTCGCGCGTGCTGCCGCTGCGCTACCTCAACGACGCCGCGACGGGCGCGCTCACGGGCACCGGCTCCCTCACCGCCATCTGGACGGGATGGGCGGCGCTGCTCGGCTTCGCCCTCCTCTTCGGCGCGATCGGGCTGAAGACCTTCCGTTGGAGCAACCGGACATGACGAAGACCCCGCTCCGCCCGCTCGCCCCCGACGGCACCCCGCTGGAGGCGGCGCGCCGGGACCTCGCCCGCGCCCTGGAACCGCTCGGCGCCGTCGTGGTGACCCTGGGCGTCCACGACGCCCTGGGGGCGCGCGCCGCCGACCCCTTCGAGGCGGTCCGGCCCGGTGCGAGCGTGCACCTCAGCGCGCGGGAGGTGCTGGTCGGCCCGTGGGGCGGTGACGGCACCGCACCGGCGTGCGGCCAGTGCCTGGCCATGCGCCGCCAGCGGCTGCGCAGCCGCAGCGAGCGCGACGCACTGGAGACGGGCAGCGGACCGGGCACGCCCGCCGGCCCCGAGTGGCCGCGGCTGTCCCCGTACGCGCACGACGCGGTGTACGCCCTGCACGAGGCCGTCCACGGCGGCCGGGTCGGCGCACCGGCCGGCGCGGCCGCCGACCGAACCCTGCCCCAGGTGTCCCGGCTGGACCTGGAGACGCTGCGGATCCGGACGTACCCGCTGGCCGCCGACCCGCTCTGCCCGGACTGCGGCCCGCGGGGCACCGACGCACCGCGGCCCTTCGTGCCCGCGTCCCGGCCCAAACCCGGCCCCGGCGCGCAGCGGCTGCGGGCGGCGTACTCCTACCCGATGCCGTACGCGGCGCTGGCCAATCCGGTGACGGGGGTGCTCGGCGGCGGCACCTGGCTCAACGTCACCTCGCCGACGACCGCGCCCGTCGCGGGGAGCGTCTTCATGCGCGGGTACGCGGGTCTGACGGACGTCACCTGGAGCGGGCAGGCCAACAGCTTCGCCGCCAGCCGTGACCTCGCCTTCCTGGAGGGGCTCGAACGGTACGCCGGCACCCACCGCCGCACCGGGAACACCCTCCTCACCGCCTCCTACGCGGAGCTGGGCGAGCGGGCGCTCGACCCGGCCGAATGCGGGCTCTACGCCGCCGAGACCTACCGCGACGACCCGCTCGTGTCCCCCTTCGACCCGCAGCGGCCGATCCCGTGGGTGTACGGGCACTCGCTGCGCGACGACCGTCCCGTGCTGGTCCCCGCCCGGCTGGTGCACTACAGCGCGGGGCTCGCCGCCGACAACTTCGTCTTCGAGTGCTCCAACGGCTGCGCCATCGGCAGTTGCCCGGAGGAGGCGCTGCTGGGCGCGCTCCTCGAACTCGTCGAACGGGACGCCTTCCTGATCGCCTGGTACGCCGGACTGCCGCTGACCGAGATCGACCTGGCGACGGTGCCGGGGACGGCGGTGCGCACGATGGCCGACCGCGCGGCGCTCCAGGGGTACGACGTGCACGCCTTCGACAACCGCATCGATCTGGCCGTCCCCGTGGTGACCGGGCTCGCGGTACGGCGCGACGGCGGCCCGGGGCTGTTCTCCTTCGGCGCCGGCGCCTCGCTCGATCCGGCGACGGCGGTGGAGGCGGCGCTGTCGGAGGTGCTCACCTACATTCCGCACCTGCCCCGCCAGGTCGAGGAGCGCCGGGCCGAACTGGAGGCAATGGCTGGGGACTTCAGCCGGGTCCGGCACCTGAAGGACCACGCCCAGCTGTACGGGCTGCCCGCGATGGCGGAGCACGTACGGCCCTACCGGGAGCCGGCGGCCGTGCGCGCGATGGACGACGCGTACCGGACCTGGACGGAGCACGGGCGGCCGCGGACCGGGGACCTGCGGGACGATCTGCTGTGCGTCGTCGACGAGTTGGTCCGCGCGGGCCACGACGTGATCGTCGTCGACCAGACCACGCCGGAACAGCGCCGGATCGGGCTGCACACGGTCTGCGCCGTGGTGCCCGGGCTGCTGCCCATCGACTTCGGCTGGTCCCGGCAGCGGGCCCCCCACCTGCCGCGGCTGCGGAGCGCGCCGCGGCGCGCGGGGCTGCGGGCGGCCGACCTCACCGAGGCCGAAGTCCGCAGGCTCCCGCACCCCTTCCCGTAGCTCCCGGACACGGGCGGATGCCCCGGCCCCCGCGCAGGCGAGGACCGGGGCATCCGGGTGTCCGCGGCCCGACGGGTCAGGCGGAGCAGGAGGTGGTGCTGGTGGTCGACGAACAGGTCGAGGTGGAGCTGCAGCTCGTGGAACCGGCGAGCACGACCTCGCTGGCGTCCGAGTAGTCGGAGATCTCGAAGGTCTCCGACTCCAGCTCCAGGATCTCGTCCGCGAGCGAGGCGAGCGGCGACTTCTCCATGATGACTCCTTCGGTGTGGGGGCCGGCACCGGGCTGTGCCGTGCCTGCCCCCATCAGAGCCGGTGCCGCCTGCACCGGACCCGTCGTGCCGCTGACACTCTGCTGACACGAGGTGTCAGCGCCCTGCCGTTCCGCCTCCCGCCGCACTGACCGACCATGTCGGCATGACCGGCCACGCCCCCGCTCCCGTACCCACACCCGCACCGCTCGCCCGGCTGGACGCGCACCTGCGCGACCTGACGGCGTTCTACCTGGAACTGCACCGGGACCCCGAGCTGTCGGGAGCGGAGCGGCGCACGGCGGACCGCTTCGCCGGGCGGCTGGAGTCGGCGGGCTGCGCGACCACGCGCGGCATCGGCGGACACGGCGTCGCCGGGGTGCTGCGCAACGGCGAGGGTCCCACCGTCCTGCTGCGGGCCGAACTCGACGCCCTGCCCGTACGGGAGACGAGCGGGCTGCCGTACGCGGCCGACGGCGAGGCGGCGCACGCCTGCGGGCACGATCTGCACCTGGCCGCGGCGGCGGGCACCGCCGCACTGCTGGCCGAGGCGCCGCAGACCTGGCGCGGCACCCTCGTCGTGGTCGGGCAGCCGGCCGAGGAGACCCTCGAAGGGGCCCGGGCGATGCTGGCCGACGGCCTGTACCGGCGGTGCGGCCGCCCGGACGACGTACTGGCCCAGCACGCCGCGCCGCTCCCTTCCGGGATGGTCGCGCACGGGTACGGGCCCATGACGGCCGGCAGCGTCACCTTCCGGGTGGTCGTGCACGGCCGGGGCGGGCACGCGGGCGCGCCGCACCTCGCCGTGGACCCGGTGGTCGCGGCGGCCCACGTGGTGACCCGGCTCCAGACGGTGGTGGCGCGGGAGGCCGCCCCGGCGGAGCAGGTGGCGGTGACCGTCGGCTCGTTCCGGGCCGGAGACCGGGCCAACGTCATCCCGGACCGCGCCGAACTGGCCCTCACCGTCAGGGCGGTGGGCGAGGCCTCGCTGTCCCGGGCCGCCGCGGCCGTGGAACGGATCGTGCGCGCCGAGTGCGTCGCCGCGGCCTGCCCCCGGGAGCCCGAGATCGTCCGGACCTCCGCCTCCCCGGTCACCCACCCCGATCCGGAGGCCACGGCGGCCCTGCGGGAGGCACACGCGGCCGAGTTCGGGCCGCAGCGGGTGGCGATGTGGCCGCCCTCGCTCGCGACCGAGGACTTCGCCCTGTTCGGCGACGCGGGCCTGGACGTGCACGGAGAACGGGGCATCCGGCTCGGCTACTGGATGCTCGGCACGGTCGGGCCGGCCGCCTGGTCCCGAGCCCCCGGCACGACGGCGGCCGAGAAACTGGCCGCCCTGCCGGCCAACCACGCACCGGACTTCGCCCCCGACGCCCGCACCGCCCTGCCGGCCGGCGTCCGCGCCCTCACCAGCGCGGCGCTGGCCCGCCTCGGCTCGCCCTAGCCGTGGTCGTGGCCCTGCCCCGGGCCGTGCCCGTGCTGCTCGTACAGGCGGTCCGCGAGCAGGGCGTGGGCGAGCGTGCCGCCCGCGCGGACGGAGGCCGTCACGAACGCCGCCTCCGCGAGCTCCTCGGCGGTGACCCCGTGCCGGCGGGCGGCGGCGGTGTGCACGTCCAGGCAGTACGAGCACTGGGTGACGAGCGCGACGGCCACCGATATCAGCTCGCGGTAGCGGCGCGGCACCGCACCGTCCTCCCGGTCCACGGCCTGCTGGAAGGCGAGCCACGCGGCGAACTCCGCCGGGGCGTTGGCGCCCACCGATCGAGCGCGGTGCAGGTCGTCGGGGTGTGCGTACACGGTGGCTCCTGACGTTCGGGGCGACGGGCCCGTCGCCCGGCGCCTGCCACCACCTCACCGCGCAGGCCGGGGCCGCGTCCAAGACCTGTTCCGGCCGCACGGGTTCGGTATCGGTATCGTGGCCGGTCATGGACCTGCGAGCGTTGCGCTGTTTCGTCGCGGTGGCCGAGGAGGGCCACTTCGGGCGGGCCGCCGCACGCCTGCACCTGGCCCAACCGCCGCTCAGCAGACGGATCCGGGAGCTGGAGGCCGACCTCGGGTGCCGGCTGTTCGACCGGATCCCCACCGGGGCGCGGCTCACCCCGGCCGGCGAGGTGCTGCTCGCCGAGGCGCGGGACCTGCTGGAGCGAGCCGAACGCGCCCGCGAGCGGGTCCGCGCCGCGGAGGCCGCACGGGTCCTCGTACTCGGGGTGGTCGCGGGCGCCGGCCTGGAGGCCGGACCGCCGGCGCTGGCCGCGCTGCGGCGGGAGCGTCCCGGGCTACGGGTCCGGCTGCGCGAGGCGCCCGTCACCGACCCCTCGGCCGGGCTGCGCGAAGGCCTGGTGGACGTGGCGCTGACCCGGCTGCCCTTCGACACCACGGGGCTGACGGTGTGCCCGCTCGGTGAGGAGCCGGTGGTGGCGGCCGTTCCCGCGGCGGATCCGCTGGCGGGCCGCGAACGGGTGCGGGTGGCGGAGCTGGCCGGCAGGCCGCGCTTCCGCCTCCCGCCGGACACCGACGCCCGGTGGCGCGCCTACTGGTTCGCCGCCGCCGAGGACGATGCGCACGGGCCGGTGGTGGCCACCGTGGAGGAGTGCCTGCACGCCGTCCTGTGGGAGGGAGCCGTCGGGCTCCTGCCCGCCGGGGCGGCCCTGCGGCACGCCCGCCCCGGGATCGCCTTCGTACCGGTGGCCGGCCACCCGCCGAGCCGGGTCGTCACCGCCCGGCGCGCGGCCGTTCCCGACCCGTCGGCCGACGCCCTCGCGGACGCCCTCCACGCCGCCGCGGCGCGGTTGTGGCCGCGGCAGCCCGCCGGGGCGGCCGCCTCGTCGGTGTCGTGACGGGCTGGGCGGGCAGGGCAGGCCGGGCGGGCCGGGGCCGTTGTCAGTGGGGGCTGCCACCCTTGCGATCATGATGCGATTCGAGTGGCGCCCCTTCCTCGAGAGGTGGAGCGGGGAATGGGCCGACGCGTACGACCCGGAGCACGACGGACTGCCGGGCGCGGAGGAGCGGCGTGCGGCCCGGTGGCTGGGCCGTGAGCCGGCGGACGAGGCCCGGATCGCCGCGGCCGAGACCCGGCTCGGCAGCACCCTTCCCCCGTCGCTGCGGTCCTTCCTCGCGGTCACCGACGGATGGCACCACGCGGGCCACTTCGTCTGGCGGCTCGCCGGTTGCGAGGACCTCCGCTGGTGCGGCGACCCGCACGACATGCGGGGGATATGGCTGGACGGCGCCGGGGACGACGCCGACGAGGACCTGGTCCGCCAAGCGGGCCTGTGGTCCCGCTCGCTCCAACTCGCCGCCGAGTCCGACATGGTCGACGTCCTGCTGGACCCGGAGGACGTGGACGAGCGGGGCGAGTGGGCCGTGTACACCTGGGCGCCCTGGCGCGGGAGCCCACCGGAACGGTTTCCGTCCTTCCGCCACTTCATGGAGGACGCGTACCGGGAGTTCCACGCCATGGCATCGGACCGGCCGGCCTTCGTGAACGAGACCACCACGGCCCTGGACGACCGCGTCGAGCAGGCGCGGTCGGCCGCCCTGCGCGGCGGGTGGGAAGCGGCCGAGGAAGCCCTGTCCGAGGCCCGCGCGTTCGGCCGGCCGGGGGCGGCGCGCCTTCTGGAACAGATCGGCGTCCTGTGCGGCATAGCCAGTGGAGCCGAGGCGGGGGCCTCGCTCGCCGACCCGTACGTCGCCCACGAAGCGGTGCCGCTGACCTGCCGGGCGGAACCCCCGTACGGCACGGACCAGGAGGAATCGCTGACGCGCCGGTATCCCGAGGAGGACCGGCCCGCCGTGGCCGCGACCCTGCGGGCGATCCGTGAGGCGACGTTCCGGTACCGGACGGACGGAGCCTTCGGGGAGGCCGTGGAGACGGCACGCACGCTGGCCCGGCGGGCGGAGCCGGAGGCGGCCTGGTCGGTGCTGGCCGCCGCGCTGCCCGCGTGGACGCCCCGCTGCGCCGACCACATCGCCCCCGTGGGCCTGCTCGCGGACCCGTACCTGGGTCCGGTCCTCACCCCGGCGCGCGGCCGCGTCCTGCTGGCCACCCCACGCGGCCCCGGCGCCGCGAAGTCCGCCCCGCCGGCCACCGGGTCCGCTCCCGCGGACGGTCTGGGCTGGCTCGCGGAGGAAACCCACAGCGGGTTCCGGATGGTGCTGATCGCCGGCGTGGAGCCGTCCGAGATGCCGCGCCGGCTGGCCGCCGGCGGGGCGACCGTCCGCCCGGCGCTGACGCCGTGGGACGCATGGCAGGCGCACCCGGGCGCAGAGCCGTGGGAGGACCGGACGGTGGCCCGGTTCGGCGCGGCGGGCGACGGCTGGGCCTTCGCCCACTCCGGCCGGGGCATCGACGCCGCCACCCAGGAGCGTTTCGCGTCACCGGCCACGGAGGCCTCCCACGGGACCCGGGCCCTGACGCTGACGTACGAACCGCAGCGCGGCCCCGATTCCCCCGCGGCCTTCCACTTCTCCTGTGCGGAGAACGGAGAACAGCGCTACGGGCTGACGGCCCGGGGCGGGACGCGGACGACGATGGGGGAGATACCCGCGGAGCTCGCACCCGCCGGCCTCTTCGCGGGGCGCACCTTTCCCGACGGGCTCCGTGCGGCGCTCGACGCGATCGCCGCGCACTTCGGTGTCACGGTGTCACGGGAGGCCGTGTGCCACGGCCGCCTGGACGGCTTCGAGACCCGCAGCTGGCTCCGCGAGCCGCACTCCGGCGAGGGCTATGCCTACTGGGCGCGCTCCTGACCCGCCGGCTGCCCGCCGTCCCGCCGTCCCGCCGGCGCGGGCCGGCTCCGGTCTCAGGGCCGGGGCCGGCGGGTGGCCCGCCAGGTCGGCCGTCGCCGGGAGAGGCGGGGGCCACGGCCCGTCGGCGACGGCGTGGCCAGTGCGAACGTCACCGTGATGTGCGCGCCCCCCAGGGGGCCGCGGGAGATGCGCATCGAGCCGCCCGTGGCCGTCGCCGCCCGTTGCGCGATGTCGAGCCCCAGCCCGGTGGAACCGGTGCTGCTCCCACGGGACAGGGCCCGCTCCGGATCCGGGATGCCCGGCCCGCCGTCCTCCACGACCAGCTCCACCGCGTGGGCCGTGCGCACGACGTGGACGCCGAACGGGGTCCCGGACGGGGTGTGCCGGAAGACGTTGCCGATGAGCGCGTCCACCACGGCGGCCACGTCGTCCTCGGAGAGGCCCACGCCGGTGGGTTCCTGGGTGAGGTCGAGGCAACAGGGCCGCTGCTGCTGCTCCGCCAGGACCGCCCAGAAGGCGGTGCGGCGGCGCACCACGTCGGCCGCCTCGCAGCGGGGCTCGGACGCTCCCTTGCCGGCGGCGCGGTCGCCCGCGAGGGGTTCGGCGCCGAGCATGCCCTGGCCCATGGGTCCGACGGCCAGCGGGGTGCGGGCCGTGGCGATGATGGCCTGGAGCTCCGTCTCCAGTTCGCCGACGGCGGCCTCGACCCTGGCCGATTCCGGTGTGCCGGCCATCCGTTCCGAGGCCAGGTGCAGGGCGGTCAGCGGAGTGCGCAGCCGGTGGGACAGGTCGGCGACGAGTTCACGTTCCACGGCGAGCAGTTCGGTCATCCGGTGCGCCATCGCGTTGAAGGCCACGCCCGCCTCGCGCAGTTCCTTGGGGCCCATCGGGTCCACGCGGGTGTCCAGATCGCCCTGGCCGAGTGCGCGCGAGGCCTGCGCGAGCCGCTTCGAGGACCTGACGACCTTCGCGCCGAGGCGGTCGGCGACCAGCACGGATCCGCCGATCAGTCCCACGGCCAGGAAGAGCATGACCGCCCAGGACTCCTTGACCCCGCGGGTCAGTTCCGCCTCGGGAACGAAGTTCTCGATGACGGCGACCTGCTCGCCGGGGAGCACCACCGGCTGCAGGCAGATCCAGCCGTGCGGAACCTCCTGCGAGATGGACTCGCGTCCCCGCTGGGCCCGTTCGAGCAGGGACGCCGGCGCCTTGGAACTGCCGAGGGGCCCGGTGCCCGGCAGATGGACGACCAGGTGCTCGGCCGCGTCCAGGCTCGCGGCGGACTCCCGCAGGGCCGCCGGGTCCGTGGTCAGCGCGAGGACGGGCGCCAGGGCGGCGGCCCGCTGCTCGGCCGCGGTCACGCCCTGCTCCTTGACCAGCGACATCACCAGGGCGGCCAGCGGTATGAGGAAGGAGAGGGCGACCATGGAGGTCACGGCGAGCGCCACTCCGGCAAGTGAGCGTCTCAACGCGGGGCCACCAGTTTGATGCCGACGCCGCGGACGGTCAGCAGGTAGCGCGGGGCCGCCGCCCGTTCGCCCAGCTTGCGGCGCAGGGACGACAGGTGCACGTCGACGGTCTGGTCGTCCACGTACGGCTCGCGCCACACCTCGGTCAGCAGGCGGCGCTTGGAGACGACCTGTCCCGTGTGCTGGGCGAGGAACGCCAGGAGGTCGAACTCCCGCCGGGTGAGGCGGAGCTCCCGGCCGGCCAGGTACGCGGTGCGCGCGCCCGGGTCCACCGCCAGTTCGCCCACGGTGGTGGGGCGCAGCGGTTCGGCGGCCGGCGCCACCGGTGCGCCCGCCGGGGCACCGGCCGGCGCGACGTGGCTCGTGCGCCGCAGGACGGCGGAGAGGCGTGCGACGAGCTGCCCGCCGGAGAACGGTTTGACCAGGTAGTCGTCGGCGCCCGCGTTGAGGAGCTTGATGATCTCCGTCTCGTCGTCGCGGGCGGTGGCGACCAGCACGGGTACGGAGGATATGCCGCGGATCATCCGCAATGCGTCCCCTCCGTCCAGATCGGGCAGTCCCAGGTCGAGCACCACCGCGTCGACGGGCGACTGCGTGACCTCGCGCAGGGCGCCGAACCCGTCGCCCGCGCTGCGCACGGCATACCCGTGCTCCGCCAGTACCTCGATGAGTGACTGGCGGATGCTGGGGTCGTCTTCGACGACCAGGACGCTCGGCATGCGCACACCTTAGGGGCTCGGCCGGGGAAGACGGACCCTAAGGGGTGTCGAAGGCCGGGCCGTCGCCGGTGACGCGCAGGCGCACGGGGCGGTCGGAGACCGGGATGGTGCAGCCGTCCTGGGAGCTGCAGCTCGCGTAGCCGAGCAGCAGGGTCGCGTCCCCGTTCCCGTCGGCGCTGACCGGGAGCGTGGTGGTGACGGGCCCGTCGGGGTAGACGGGGACCGGGGCGTCGACACCGGGCACGCTGATGGACCGTACGCCCTCGGCAGCCGTCAGCCTGCCCTCCGCCTTGAGGACTCCGGACACGGTCATCGCGGTGGGCCGGCCCACGTCCTCGATGCCGGTGGTCGGCAGGTCGATGCTGTAGAGGTGGAACCCCTTGCGCTCGGGCGTGAAGACCGCGGTGACGGTGCCCTTCGAGGCGCGCCAGTCGGACACGGAGAGGGTGACGGTGACCCCGTTCTCGGTGAAGCGCGTCGTGGGTGCGGCGGTCCCGGTCCCGGCGTCGGAGCCCTTGGCGGGCTGCTGGCCGCAGGCCGCGAGCGCGGCCAGGGAGACGAGGGCGGCCGCGATGCGGACCTTCCGGGAACGGCCGGCATATACGGAAAGGTTCATGGGTGTCCCTGCACTTCTGTGTGTCACGTATCACGGGATCGAATCGGTCTTCGCGGCGAACGGCGGCCCTAGAGGACCGTGCTGAAGTTCGCGCTCCACAACTGCAGCCGGTACACCAGGTCGTTCCACACCCCGCCGGCGAGCAGCACGCCGACGAGCACGAGCATGCCGCCGCCGATCCGCAGCACCCACGGGTAGTGGCGCTTGACCAGGCCGAACGCGCCCAGGGCGCGCCGGAACGCCAGCGCCGCGAGCAGGAACGGCAGGCCCAGCCCGAGGCAGTACGCCACCATCAGCAGGGCGCCGCGCGCCGCGCTGGCCTCGGTCCACGCGAGCGCCTGGACAGCGGCCAGCGTCGGGCCGATGCACGGGGTCCAGCCGACCGCGAACACCGCCCCCAGCAGGGGAGCCCCGGCCAGTCCGAGGGCGGGGCGCCGGTGGCTGCGGAACTCCCGCTGGGTGAACCCCGGCAGGAACCCCATGAAGGACAGCCCCATGAGCACCGTGAAGACGCCGAGCACCTGGGTGACCGTCTCCTGGTGCGCCAGGAGGGTACGGCCGAAGTAGCCGAACAGGGCGCCGCCGGAGACGAGTACCGCGGTGAAGCCGAGGACGAACAGCAGCGCCCCGGTAGCCATCCGGCTGCGGCGCCCGCCGCGCGCGTCCGCCAGGTCGGCGACGGACAGGCTGGTCACGTAGCTGAGGTAGCCGGGTACGAGCGGCAGTACGCACGGCGAGAGGAAGGAGACGAGTCCCGCGACGAACGCCACGGGGGCCGCGATCGCCAGCGTGCCGTTCACCAGGGAGGGCGCGTCCGCGACGGCGAGTGTCCGGTACACGGCCGCCGCCCCCGTCACGACTCCTCCTCCATCACGCGCGCGAGCAGGGGCCGCAACTGCTCGTCGGTGACGGCGCCCCCGATGGCGACGGCGATGCGTCCCCGGCGGTCGATCACGAGCGTCGAGGGGACCGCCTGGGGGTTCAGCAGCTCGGGAGGGAAGCGGAGCAGGAGTTCGCCGGCGGGGTCGTGCAGGCTCGGGAAGTCCAGGCCGTGCTCGCGTACGAACGAACGGGCCGCCGCCCGGTCCGGGTCCCGCGTGTTGATCCCGAGGAACCGGACCTCCTCGCCCGGGGTCTCCCGGCTGAGCCGCGCCAGGTCCTCGGCCTCCGCCCGGCAGGGGCCGCACCAGGAGCCCCAGACGTTGAGGACCACGACGTGCCCCCGGAGCCCGGTGAGGCCGGCCGGCCTCCCGTCCAGGTCGTCACCGGCCAGCGCGGGCGCGTGCCGCCGGGCGCCGGGATCCAGGACCCGCGCCCCCGCGGCGGTACTGATCCCGCCGGCCCGACCGCCCGGTGCCGCCCTGGTATCGCCGTCGTCCGTCAGGAGACCGGCGAGGAGCAGACCGGTTGCCACCACGAGGCCCGCGCCGGCCGGAACGAGCACGGCCCTGCGGACCTGTCGTCTCATGACGCCCACTTGCGCAGGAAGGCGTTGATGCCGTCCGCGGTCAGGGACGGGTTGCCCGTGACGTGGGTGTCGGTGCGCACCGTGCCGGTGGGGGAGACGACGACGAGTACGGGCATCGTGTACGTGCCCCCCGACGGGCTGTACTTGCGCAGGAGCGCCGAGTTGGCGGAGCTGTTGCCGCCGATGTCCACCTTGACGAGGTGGTACGAGGCTCCGAGGATCGCCGTGGTCTGCGGCTGGGCGAACACCTTGTCGACGGCCTTGCAGTTGCCGCACCAGTTCGCGCCGAAGTCGAGCAGCACCGCCCGCCCGTCGGCCTTGGCCGCGCGCAGAGCCGCCTCTATCTGCTTCTGCGCGTCGGCCGAACTGTCGTAGCCGGGGCCGGGTACGCGGGCCGGCTCGGGCGCGGCGGACGTACGCGCCGGCTTGGACGGCGTCCGGGAGGGGGCGGCCGAAGCGGTCGCGGCGCGCGAGGGGGACGCGGACGCGGACCCGGACGGCGAGGCGGAGGCGGACGGGGAGGCCTCGGGGGACACCGACGCCGACTCCGACGCGGAGGGGAGGGCGGCCTCCGAGGACTGTCCGGCCTTGGCCGGCGCCGCGGAACCGACGGGCTGGGAGGACGGACCACAGGCGGCGGTCAGTCCCGCCGCGACCACGGCGACGGCGACCAGCGGCAGTCGGGTTCCCAGGGGCGCGGCGGACCGGGGGGCCGTCGTACGGCGGTCGGCGCGGACGGGTCGGAGCAGGCGAGAACTCATGGCGAAGACACCCCAAGGCACGATGCGGACTGCGGGAAGGGCCGAACGCCTTCCGGCGCGGCGGAACCGACGGCCCCGGGGTTCGCCGGGTGCGGTTCCCCGGCGCCGAGGGCCGCTCGGCTGACGCGAGCATAGGCCCCGTCCGGGCCGGTGGAACCGCCTCGGCACGATCTTGAGGTTGCCCTAAGGAAGCGCTCACCTTCCGCTTCGCCGGAGCGCGGTGCATCGGGGCGCACAAGACGTGAACCGCGCAAAAGGGACCGGCGTCAGAACGACGATTCCCGGACGCTCGCCTTCGCCGCCGGGACGATCGTCGCGGTGACCTCCGAGCGGTGGTCGGCGCCGGAGAACGTGACGGTGAGGGTGTCGGCCGAGGTCTGCGCGGTGGTGGCCTTGAACCCGCGGCTGGGGATCGCGGAGATCAGGCACACGCCCCGGCTCCCGTACCGCACGGTGACCTTGCCGCCCTGCGAGGGGACGGTGTGCAGGCCCGCTCCGCCCTCCTCGCAGTCCACGGAGGGCTTCGGCGCGGTGGTCCGGGGGGTGCCCGGCGAGGCCTTGGCGGGGGTCGCGGCCGAGGGGCTCGGCCGCTGCGTCACGGTGGGGGAGGGGCTCGCGGACGCGGAGGCGGACGGTTCGCTCGGCGCGGGGCTGCCGGCCTCCCAGGCCGGCGGCGTGTCGATGACCACCGGGGCGGACCGCGCGACCGGGGGCGTGTGCCTGGTCGAGCCCACCACGAACTGCACCGTGGCGAGCACGGCGGTCACGCTGGTGGCGGTGCACGACAGCCATATGAACAGGTAACGCGGAATCCGGGGCACGGCCCCATAGTGGCCGACCCGCCGGCCGGTCCGTCACCCCTCCCCCCGAAGAGCCCCGGAACCCCGCGTGCGGGCCCGCCGGGCGGGCCGGGGAACGCCGACGTCCTCCGACCCGTGGGACGGGTCGGAGGACGTGGACGTGGGGGGTGGCTGGTCCGGTGCGCGCGGCTGCGCCGGCGCGGGCCCCGCTACTTCGGGGTGCCGAAGTCCTGCGTCCACCACGGGCCGCCGTCGCCCTTGTGGACACCTATGCCGATCTCCTTGAAGGAGCAGTTGAGGATGTTGGCCCGGTGGCCGGAGCTGTTCATCCACGCCTTCATGACCGAGTCGGGGTCGGCCTGCCCCCGGGCTATGTTCTCGCCCAGGCGGGACCACCCGTATCCGGCGGCCTCCACCCGGCTGGTCATGGTGGACCCGTCGGGGCCGGTGTGCGACATGACGCCGCTCCGGGCCATGGTGTCGCTGTACGTCCGTGCGGCGGCGCTCAGCTTGGCGTTCATGGTCAGCGCGCCGCACCCGGCGGCGGACCGCTCCTTGTTGACCAGGGCGAGGACCGCGGACTCGGCATCACCGTTGACGGTGCCGGAGCCTGATCCCCCCGAACCGCCCGAACCGCCCGAGCCCCCGGACCCGCCGCCCGTGGTCGTGGAGGGCTTGCGCGTCGGGTCGGCGGCCCGGGTCGAGGCCGGCTTGGCCGGAGTGCTGCTCTCCGCCGTGTCGGGCTTCGGCGCGTCGGCTGATTCGGAGGCGCCGGCTTCCGGTGTGCCGGACGGGCTCGGGCTCGCCGTGGCCGTGGCGTCGGTGGTGGGCGTGGGGACGGCGGGGGAGGGCGCCGTCCCCACGCCGTCACCGGTCCCCGCGGTCCCGGCCGCCTTGCCGGCGACGCCGTCGGCCCGCTTGTCCCGGCCGGCATCACCGTCGGAGTCGGCCACGGCGACCCCGACCGCCACCGCCGCGGCCGCCGCGGTGACGGACAGGACGATGCGGGTGCGCACCGTCCTCTTCCGTCGCGCCTCGGCGCGGGACGGCGTTTCGGGAGTGTGGCTGCGGCTCATGACGGTGACACCTCACAGGAGAAGGGGAGGAGGGGGAGTCCGGCTGAGCCTAGGTCGCCGACCAGCCAAAAGAGCGCGCTGGAGGGGTTCTTCAGGTTCCCCTAAGGAAACCCGCAGGGCCAACACAGGGACGAGCCGGACAATCGCCCCAACTCGGCTGGCCCGGCACGCGCGTTGCCGGGCGGCGGAGTTCCGCTTCGGCCCGGGTACGGCGGCCCGCGGGTTCAGGACCGTCCGGTCAGCCTGTGCAGAACGACGTCGTGCAGGGCGCCGTCCGCGACCGTGAGGGTCAGGAACGTGTGGTGGGGCTGTCTCCGACGGTCCGTCGGAGAGCCGGGGTTGAGCAGCCGGAGCCCGCTCGGGGCCGTGGAGTCCCACGGGATGTGGCTGTGGCCGAACACCAGGACGTCCGCGTCCGGGAAGCGTGCCGCGCACCGCCGTTCGCGCCCGTCGGCCGGACCGGTCTCGTGGACCACCGCGAAGCGCAGGCCGCCGAGTTCGGCGCGGGCGATCTCGGGCAGTCTGTGGCGCAGGGCGGGCCCGTCGTTGTTGCCGTACACGGCGAGCAGCCGCCGCGACCGCGACTCCAGCACGTCGAGCGTGGCCTCGTCGGTCCAGTCCCCGGCGTGGACCACCACGTCGGCTTCGTCGACGGCCGTCAGCAGCACTTCCGGCAGGTACCGGGCCCGCGCGGGTACATGGGTGTCGGAGGTCAGCAGCAGCCTCATGGTGCCCACCGTAGACGAGCGGGCCGTCGCCCCGTGGAGGAACGGGACCGCGCCCCCGGTAACGTCGCCCTGCGCCACATCACACACCACCGGCAGGAGAGCACCGACACGTGAACCTGGGCATCATCGGGCAGGCGGTCGGGCTGTTCGCCGTCACCAACATCGACGACATCCTGCTCCTGGCGCTCTACTTCGCCAGGGGCGCCGGACACCCCGGGTCCACGCGCCGCATCGTGCTCGGTCAGTACCTGGGCTTCGTCGCGATCCTCGCCGTCGCGGTGGCCGCCGCGTTCGGCGCCACGTTCCTGCCGGAGTCCGCCGTCCCGTACCTCGGCCTGCTGCCGCTCGCGTTGGGCCTCAAGGCCGGGTGGCAGGCGTGGAAGGACCGCGCCGACAACGGCGAGGACGGGAACGAGGACGGGAACGAGGGCGAGGAGGAGGCGCAGGCCGGATCCGGTGGGCCGAGCCCGCTGGAGGTCGCCTCGGTCACCTTCGCCAACGGCGGCGACAACATCGGCGTCTACGTTCCCGTCTTCGCCGCCGCCGGCGTGGGCGGGATGAGCGCGTACGCCGCGGTCTTCCTCGTACTGGTGGCGGTGTGGTGCTGCGCAGGACGGTACTTCGCCACCCGTCCCGTCATCGCCGGGGCCCTCGCCCGCTGGGGCCACGTCCTGCTGCCGCTGGTCCTCGTGGCCATCGGCCTTCTCATCCTGGTGGAAGGCGGCGCATTCGGCCTGTGACCGGTCCCTTCGGCGCGGCTGTCAGTGGGCGGTGAGGTCGATGGCGTCGGCCGCCTCGCGGACCTCCGGGTCCTCGTGGCGGCGCAGCGTGCGGACGGCCGAGGTCCAGGGGCCAGGCCAGTTCAGACCGGGGCCGAGCGCGGCGGCGAGGGCCGCGGCGAACAGCCCGTCGGTGCGGGTGCCGTCGGACAGGGCGCGTACGGCCCCCAGTGCCCGTTCCGGGTGCGCCATCGTGCGGGAGGCGTAGTGGTGACGCCGGAGCAGCTGCTCGGCGCAGCGGCCCGCCAGCGCGGGTCGGTCCGCGACGGCGGCGCTCAGCTCGCGGCAGGCCGCGGTCAGTTCGGCCTCGGGCGCGGCCGGGTCGACGGCCCGGACGAGCAGGGAGGCGCGCAGGCCGGTCAGCCGCGGTTCCGCGGCCAGCTGCCGGGCGAGCGGGCCGCACAACCGGCCGGGCACCGTGACGGAGGGCGAGGCGAGGAGGTGCTGCAGCCGATGGCGGGCGGCCAGATCGGGACCGTCGGCGCCGCTGCCCTGTGCCCCGCCGCCCTCCGGGGCCATGGCCCGCAGCAGCCGGGCGACGGCCTCGTGGAGCGCACTGCCGGGGGCCGCTCCGCCCGACGGATGGGGCTGCCCCGATCCGGCGATGCCCAGCAGGGACTTGCCGGCCGCCTCCCACATGTGGGGGGAGGCCAGGTCGGTGACCAGGTCCCTGAGCGTCCCGGCGACGGTGGGTGCGTACGCGGCCCATTCCTCCAGCTCCCAGAACACGCTCTGGATCGTGAAGTCGTCGGCGGTGGTGAGCAGGCCGGTGACCAGCCCGCCGTAACGGGACCGGTGCGCGGGAGCCACCCCGGCCGGGCCGCGCAGCACGGCTCGCCGGGCGTCTTCCGGGCCGTCGGCGACGGCGGACTCCAGCAGCGACCACGCCGGTTCGGCGGGGAGCAGGGCGGGAGCCAGGGCGACGGCCGCCGTCCGCAGGTCCGGGTGCGCGGAGGCGTCGAGCGCCGCCCGGGCCAGCAGCCGCGCGGCCTCGGCCGGCGGAAGGTGGCGGGCCGCGAGCCGCGCGGCCGACTTGCGGACGGTGAGCTTCACCCCGCGTTCGCGGGTGAGCAGGTCGCGCAGCAGGGCGGCGAGGGCGTCCGGGCGGACCCGGAGCGCCACCTGGCCGGCGACCGCCCAGACCGCGGCCGCGTCGTCCTCGCCGGCGCTGTCGCGCAGCAGGCGCAGGGCGGCGTCCGGGCCGTCACCGAGGGCGGCGGCGGCCAGCGCTGCGGGGTCCGCCGGCGCTGCGGGGTCCGCACCCGCTCCGTCCGCACCCGCTCCGTCCGCGCCGCCGTACCGCCGGACGAGGTCCCACCCGTACCCCGGGACCCCGGCCGCCTCGCGCAGCAGCGCGGCGCGTTCGTCCAGGGACCGGCCGGGGTCGGCGAGGGCCGTCTCGGCCAGGCGTACGGCGGCCCCCTGCTGGCGGGGCAGCCACCGGTCCGCACGGCGGAAGCGGGGCAGCGCGCGGGTCGTGCCGGGGGCCGGGAAGCGGCCGGTGGGCGGCGGGTCGGCCAGGGCGTGGTCCAGCAGGTCGGTGCGGTCGGCGGCGAGCACGTCGAGTACGGGGCCGAGGGCTGCCGCGGAGGGCTCCCGTTCCAGGAGTACGGCGACCCGATCGGCCCGGGTCGCCGGGTCGGCCAGCCAGGCCGCGGCCAGGTCGGCGAACGCGCCGTCCGGGCAGTCCCGCAGGCCGTCGGCGAGGCGGTCCTGGAGCTCGGGTATCAGGCGTGCCCGGTTGCCGAACGCCTCGACCAGGGCGAGCAGCGGCGTGTGATCGCCCCGGCCGGCCGCGGTGTCCAGCCAGGGCCGTACGGCGTCGAGCACGGCGCGTTCGCGGCCGAGGCGCAGTGCCCGGTCCAGCCGGACGGCGGGTGCGAGTGCGCCGGTGCGGGCGGTGAGCGCACCCAGCAGCTGCACGGCGAGACCGAGGAGCTCCGCGTCGGCCGAGGTGTTGAGGAGGACGACGGCGAGGGCGTGGACGGCGGTCCGGGTGGCCGGCGAACAGTCGCGGGCGCGCAGGGCGTCCAGGCACAGCCGTTGCAGGTCGTCGCGCCCGGCCCCGCCCGCGGGCCCGGTGAGGGCCGCCGTGAGCAGCGGCGCGGACAGGGCGGCGAAGGTCTCCAGGACGGACCGGCGCACCGGGTCGCGTTCGTTGCGCAGCCGGTGCGCGGCCAGGTCCAGTACGGCGGCCACTTCCGCCGGATCCGCCGCGTACTCGGCGTTGGCCGTCACCTGCCGCCAGGCCAAGGCCCGGTCGTCGGCGTCGCCGGATCCGGTGGCGGCGAGGAGTTCCGGCCGGGCCTCGGCCGGCGGGAGCAAGGCGAGGGTGGGCCACACCTCGTACACGGACCACCGTTCGGCACGGCCCTGCGCGACGTCCGCCCGCGCCCTGGCGTGCCGTTCGGCCGCAGGGAACAGTGCCAGTACGGCATCGGGGATCCCCAGCACCGCGGGGAGGCGGCTCGCGGCGGCGACCGCCTCGTGGAAGGCCACCCGCTCCGCGCGCGGTACGGCGCGCAGCATGGTGACGTAGGCGCCCCGCTGGGCCCAGCGGGCGGCGAGCCGGTGCAGGGACGGCGGTGCCGCCGCGACCAGCCGGCGCAGCACCGACGGGTTCGGGGTGCGCTCCCGGCGGGAGCTCTGCCGGCCGGGGTCGGCGAGCCAGCGGGCCGTCCGCTCGGCGTCCGCGTCGACCAGGTCGGCGAGCCGGTCGTGCAGCGGGTCGGGCAGGTCCCCGGGGCCGTGGCGTTCGAGGAGGTCCAGCACCCGGGCGGGGGCGGAGGGCAGGGCCGCCGCGATCCCGTTGGCGTGCTGCTGCCACCAGCTGCCGCGCAGCCAGGGGGTCAGCGCGGAGAGGTCGCGCTCGGCCTGGTCGAGCACGGCCGCCGGGTGACGGCGGGCCAGCAGGCTCCAGCCCTCGAACGCGACGGCGCCGGCGAGCTCGGGCAGCATCCGGGCGGTGAACTCCGGTGAGCAGCCCGGCAGCAGCAGGGCCGCGTCCCGGTCGCCGCGCTCGGTCCGCAGCCGCAGCAGCAGGCGCTCGGCGAGGGCGGCCCGGCTGCCGTCGCGCAGCAGCCGGGCGAGGTCGGCGCGGACCACGGCGGGAGCGTCGTCGTAGGCGGCCTCGACGCTCCGGTCGGGCACGGCCGAGGCACGGGCGGCGCGCAGGGCGTAGCGCCGGACGATCGGGTCGGGGTCGGCGAGGCGCGCGGCGAGGTGGTCGGTGTCCGACCCGGCCAGCGCGGCGAGCGCGCCGAGCCGCCGTTCGTACGGGCCGAGCCGGTCGAGTGCGGTGAGCAGCGGCCGGAGCTCGCCGCGCGCCGCCAGCGCGTGCGCGGTGACGGCGGTGTGCCGCAGGCGGGCCTTGTGCGGGAGGGAGTCGAGTGCGGAGAGCAGCTGTTCGACGGTGGTGATCATCAGGGCGGATTGTCACAGACACCCGCCCCTGAATCCCACCGAATATCGGCGCGGGGCCGGACCGGATCCCGGTCAGCCGAGGACGAGGGGGAGCCGGAGCGGCGTGGCCGAGCTGCCCAGTTCGGCCTGCTCCGCGTCGGTCGGGGCCCGTCGCCCGGTGCCGATCAGCAGGGCGTCCTTGTCGGAGAACGACGCGGGGAAGGCCCCACCGGCGATCTTCTCCAGCAGTTCGCGCGACCGGGCGAGGCCCGCGGCGGGCGGCTCCGTCGCGTCCGGGAGGTACGCGATCAGGTCGAGGTGGTGCAGGGTCCACTCCAGCACGTACGCGGTGAGGTAGTCGTCCGTGGTGAGCACCTCGTCCCGGGTGGCGACCGGGACCGTACGATCCGCGAGTCCGGCGGCGCGGCCCGCGGCGGAACCGACGTCGTCGAGGTGGAACTTGAGCAGCCACGGCTCCCCGTACGCGGCGGCGAGCCGGACGGTCAGCGCGTCGAGCGGGTCCTCGCCGGTCGGGGCCTCGACGAGGTTCCAGTAGGTCACCGCGTCGCGGGTCGGTGCCGTCCCGGCGGGCGTGACGAGGGTGATCAGCACGTCCTGGGCGTCGATGACCAGATGGCACACGAGGTCCCGCACGAGCCACCCGGCGCATCCGGACGGCCGTGCGAAGTCCTCGTCGCGCAGGTCGGCGACCGCCGTGCGCAACGCTGCCCAGGAGTGGGAGAAGAGGTCCACGGCGGCAAGCCTAGTGCGGTGTGCCGTAGGTGTCGGGCCGTCAGCTGAGGGCCGCCGCCAGTGTCCCGGCGGCCTTCGCGACCAGCGCGTCGGCACGCGGCGCGGACGCCTCCGGCCTGGTGGTCAGGACGGACAGCACTACGGGCGGCCGTCCCGGAGGCCAGGCGATGCCCACGTTGTTGCTGGTCCCGTACGATCCGGAGCCCGTCTTGTCCCCGATCACCCAGTCGACGGGCAGGCCGGCCCGGAACCGTTCGCCGCTCGTCGTGTTGGCCAGCAGCCAGCGCGTCAGGAGCTCCCGGTGCCTCGGGGTCAGCGCGTCGCCGAGCACGAGCCGCCCGTACGTCCGCCCGATGGCCCGCGGGCTGGTCGTGTCGGTCACCCGCGACGGCTCGGCCGAGTTCAGCTCGGGCTCCCACCGGTCGAGCCGGGTCGTACGGTCCCCCAGGGAACGGCAGAAGTCGGTGATCGCGGTGGGGCCGCCCAGCTCGCGGAGCAGCAGGTTCCCGGCGGCGTTGTCGCTCTGCGCGATGGCCGCGGAGCACAGCTCGGCCACCGTCAGTCCACCGGCGATGTTCTCGGGCCGCACCGTCACCGAGCCGCCGCCCGCGGCCGTGACGTCGTCCAGCGTGTAGTGGATGCGCCGGGCCAGGAACGCGCCGTCACGGTCCAGGTCCCGCATCACGGCCGCGGCGGCCATCGTCTTGAACAGCGAGCACATGGGGAACAGCTCGTCGGCGCGGTACTGCACCGTCCTGCCGGTGGCCGTGTCCCGCGCGTACGCCCCCAGCCGCGCGCCGTACTCGCGCTCCAGCGCGCGCAGCTGCCGGACGACCTCGCCGTCCCCGCCGTGTGACGCCGCATGCGCCGCGCCCGCCGGCAGGGCCGCGGCCAGCGCCGCCCCCGCTCCCAGAGTCAGTACCGCTCGACGGGTGGTCTGCTCCACGTCGGCTCTCCTCTTCCCTTTGACGATCACGTGGCGACAAAGACGCCAAAGATGATCAATACGGTTCCGCCCGGCCGCAGGTTTTCAGTCCAGGCCGTCGAAGCTCCAGGCCTCGATGTCGCGGTAGTGGATGGGCCCGGGGCCGCGGCCGGTGTTGCTGCCGACGAGGTGGAGGCACCGGGTCGGCCACGGGCGGCCGGTGAACGCGGCCAGCCCTGCCGCCGCCTCCACCGCGCTGGTGCGGTCGTTGCGGCGGGAGCGGGCCAGGGTCAGGTGGGGGCGCAGCGGCCGCTCCTGGAAGTCGATGCCGCACGCGCGGACCGCCGCGCGCACGTCGGTGGCGAGCAGGTGCAGCCCTTCGAGCTCTCCGTCGATCCCGGTCCACAGGACCCGTTCGTCGAAGTGCCCGCCGCCCCGCAGCGTCAGCTTCAGCGGCCGCCGGGCCGCGGCGAGGTCCGCGAGCGGCTCCTTGAGGAGCGGGACGGCGGCGACGGGCAGCTCGCCGAGGAAGGCCAGGGTGATGTGCCAGTCCTCGATGCGGTTCCAGCGCATGTCCGGGTACGCGGCGTACGCGGACCGCAGCCGCTCGGCCAGCTCGTCCTTCGCGTCGTCGGGCGGGGCCAGCGCTATGAAGACGCGGACGGTCTCGGACTGGATCTCTTCGTTCACGGAGGACTTCGTACAGTGTCCGGGCGGGTCCCGTCATCTTCACGGCCCGGCGCGCGGTGCGGCGATGGCCGCCAACAGCAAAGGCAAGGAGCACGTCCGCTCCTTGCCACTTTCAACATATAGCGCACGGGGGGCCTTGCGGCAAGACCCCCGTCGCACAGCAGAATCACCGATCTCAGCCGGAATCTGCGGAAGTCGGGGTTGTTCACGTTGCGTGTGTTGTTGTCGACGTACGGGTCGCGCGGGAGTGTCGAGCCGATGGTGGGGCTCGCGGTGGCGTTGCGGGAGCTGGGTGCGGAGGTCCGGGTGTGTGCGCCGCCGGACGCGGAGTTCGTCGAGCGGCTGGCCGGGTTCGGGGTGGAGACGGTGCCGGCCGGGCAGCCGGTGCATCCGATGGTGAGCACGGTGACGCCGGGTTCGGCGGTGGGGCTGGCGCAGCGCGTGGCCGACCTGATGGGCGCGCAGTTCGAGACGGTCGCCGCGGCGGCAGTGGGGTGTGACGTGCTGGTGGCGACGGGCCCGTTGCCGGCGGTGACCGGGGCGCGGTCCGTGGCCGACAGGCTGGGGATCCGCTACGTGCACGCGAGCCACCAGCCCGTCGCCCTCCCGTCGCCCCACCGGCGGCCGCCCGCCCGGCGGGGCCGGCCGTTGCCGCCGGGGGTGAGCGACAACCGGTCGCTGTGGGAGCTCGACGCGCGGATCGCGAACGAGATGTTCGGCGAGGAGCTGAACGGCCGGCGGGCGTCGATCGGCCTGCCGCCGGTGGACAGCGTCCGCGACTACGCCTTCACCGGCCGGCCGTGGCTGGCCACCGACCCGGTCCTGGACCCCTGGCAGCCGACGGACCTCGACGTGGTGCAGACCGGCGCCTGGATCCGGCCCGACGAACGCCCGCTCCCCGCCGACCTGGAGGCGTTCCTGGACGCCGGCGCGGCACCGGTCTACGTCGGCCTGGGCAGCACGCCCGCCGGAGCCCCGCGGGACTTCGCGCGGGTGGCCGTCGACGCGGTCCGCGCGCAGGGCCGGCGCGTGGTCCTCTCCCGCGGCTGGGCCGGCCTGGACCTGGTCGACGACCAGGACGACTGCTTCCTCGTCGGCGAGGTCAACCAGCAGGCACTGTTCCGCCGGGCGGCCGCCGTCGTGCACCACGGCAGCGCGGGCACCACCACGACCGCCACCGGGTCCGGCACGCCCCAGGTGGTCCTGCCCCAGGGAGGGGACGCGCCGTACTGGGGCGGCCGGGTCGCCGACCTGGGCATCGGGACCGCGCACGACGGCCCGGCCCCGACCACGGAGTCCCTGTCGCTCGCGCTCGAGGCGGCCCTGACGCCGCGGACCCGCGCACGGGCGGCCGCCGTCGCCGCCACGATCCGTACCGACGGGGCGACGGTCGCCGCGAAACTGCTGCTCGACGCCGCCGGCTGAGCCAGGCCGTCCCTGCGGAAACCCTTGGAGCGGCTCGGTTTGTATCGGCCGCGTATCAGGGAGCGCTTGGTCGTCCATCGAACGCGTGCGCCGGGCCGTGGCGGGCGGCCACGCCCGATGGCTGCCATATCGTTCCTTTCAGGTCCCGTCCGCGCGTGGGCGCGGACGGGACCTGCCCGTGTTCCACCACCCTCCGAACAAGGAGTCATCCGCCCGTGTCCTCGTCCGTCCCGCCCCCGGCACCGGCACCGGCACCGGCCTCTCCGCGCCCCGTGCGCGTGCTGCTGGTGGAGGACGACGACCTGATGCGCCGGTCCTTCACCGTCGCCCTCGAGCGCTACGGCTACCGGATGGAGACCGCGGCCGACGGGCTGGCGGGGCTGGAGCTCTTCCGCGAGGAGAGCTTCGACCTGCTGATCCTCGACGTGATGCTGCCCGGTCTGGACGGCATCGGCCTGTGCCGCAGGGTCCGGGAGACCAGCCTCGTGCCCGTTCTGATGATGTCCGCCCGCGGTGACGGGCTCGACGTCGTCGCGGGTCTCGAGGCCGGCGCGGACGACTACGTGGTCAAGCCCGTGGACACGTACGTGCTCGTGGCCCGCATCCGCTCGCTGCTCCGGCGGGCGACCTACGCACCCGCGCCGCCCGCCCCGGAACCCGGCCGGACGGACGGCGCCCCGGCCTCCGACGGGCGGGTCCCGTCCGAGGGGGAGTCGCTGGTCTTCGGGGACCTGACCATCGACACCGGTGGCCTGGAGGTCTTCGTCTCGGGCAGCCCGGTGGCGCTGACCCCGACCGAACTGAAGCTGCTGCTGGTGTTCGCCGCCCACCCGGGCATCGTGCTGGAGCGCCACACCCTGCTGCGGGACGTGTGGGACTACGGCTGGGACGGCGACAGCCGGGTCGTGGACCTGTGCGTGCAGCGGCTGCGCAGGAAACTCGGCCGGGACCGGATCGAAACGGTCCGCGGCTTCGGCTACAAGCTCAGGCGCTGAGGCGGGTGCGACCGTTCCACCGGCTGCGGCCGGCCCGTGCGTCCCTGCGCTGGAAGATCGCCGCGCTGGCCGCGGCCACGGCGTTCCTCGTCGTGGCCGCGGTGGGCGTCCTCGTGCACCTGTGGACCGCGCAGGACATCCGGGGCCGGGCCGAAGCCCAGGCCTTCAACACCGTGTACTCGGCCATGGCCACCTACCGGCGCACCGGAACGCTGATCGACGGTGCCGAGCTCGATCCGGCCGAGCTGCCCGCCGCACTGCGCCGCCCCGCCGACGGCGTCCGGCACGTCGCCCACGACGGGCACGTCGAAGGCAACGTGGGCCCCACCGTCTGGGCCGCCCAGCGCACCGCCGGCCCCGACAGCCCGGTGCTCGCCGTCCGGGTCAACATGAGCTCGGACCTCCACGAGCTGCGGCGGCTCGACGTGAGCATGGCGCTGGCCTCGCTGGTCGCGCTCGCGGCGGCCGCGCCCCTGGCGGTCTACGGAGCCGGGCTGCTCGCCCGTAGGCTGCGCCGGGTCTCCGAGACCGCGGGCCGGATCTCCGCAGGGGACCTGGACGCCCGGACCGGGCCCACCGAGGGCGGCGACGAGGTGGCCGACATCGCCGCCACCGTCGACCTCATGGCCGACAGCCTCAGCCGGCGGCTGCGCACCGAGCGCCAGTTCACCGCGGACGTGGCCCACGAGCTCCGCACCCCGGTCGGCGGCCTGCTGGCCGCCGCCGACCTGCTGCCCCGCGGGGAGACGGAGGATCTGCTCCGGGCCCGGGTGCGCGATCTGCGCGGCCTGGTCGAGGACCTCCTGGAGATCTCCCGGCTGGACGCCGGCGCCGAACGGCCGGTCCGCGACCGTGTCCCGCTCGGCGCGGTCGTCTCCGAGGCGGTCGTGCGGACCGGCCTCGACACGGAGGTCACCGTCACCGCGCCCGCCGACGCCGACCCGCACGGCTCCGGTACCGCCCCGGCCGGGGCGACCGTGGAGACCGACCCGCGCCGCCTCGAACGGATCGTCGCCAACCTCGTCGTCAACGCCCACCGGCACGGAGACACCCCGGTGCGGGTCACCGTCGAGGGCCGTACGGTCGTCGTCCGCGACCACGGCCCCGGCTTCCCCCGGGACCTGCTCGTCGACGGCCCGCGCCGCTTCCACACGGGCGCCGCGGGGCGCGGCTCGGGCCACGGCCTGGGCCTGACCATCGCCCTGGGCCAGGCCCGGCTCCTCGGCGCCGAGCTGCGCTTCGAGAACGCCCCGGACGGCGGCGCGGTCGCCACCCTGCGCCTGCCGGCCTGACGGCCGGTCCCCGCACACAACCGATACGGAGCGGAGCGGCGGCCGATACACGGCGGTCCGGGCCCCGATACGTTCCCCGGACACCCTTCGAAGTGCACGTTCCCGCACCCGAAGAGGAGTCCTCCGTGACCGCCGACCCCTTTGCCCCGCACCCGACGCACCCGCCGCACACATCGGCCGGGGCCGCGGCCGCCACCACCGACCTGTCGAAGGTCTACGGCAGCGGCGACACCCGCGTCGTCGCCCTGGACCGGGTCAGCATCGCCTTCGGGGAGGGCGAGTTCACCGCGATCATGGGCCCCTCCGGCTGCGGCAAGTCCACGCTGATGCACTGCGCCGCCGGGCTCGACTCCTTCAGCTCCGGCTCCGCCCGCATCGGCACCACCGAACTGGGCACCCTCGACGACCAGCAGCTCACCCGGCTGCGCCGCGACCGGATCGGCTTCGTCTTCCAGGCCTTCAACCTGCTGCCGACACTGACCGCGCTGGAGAACATCACGCTGCCGCTGACCATCGCCGGCCGCCGGCCCGACCGGCAGTGGCTGGACCGCGTGGTCGCCATGGTCGGTCTGGCCCAGCGGCTCGACCACCGGCCCGGGCAGCTGTCCGGCGGGCAGCAGCAGCGCGTCGCGGTGGCCCGCGCCCTGGTGTCCCGCCCCTCGATCGTCTTCGGCGACGAACCCACCGGCAATCTCGACTCCCGGTCCGGGGCCGAAGTCCTCGGCTTCCTGCGCGACTCGGTCCGCGAGCTGGGCCAGACCGTGGTCATGGTCACCCACGACCCCGTCGCGGCCGGCTATGCCGACCGCGTGGTGTTCCTCTCCGACGGTCGGCTGGTCGACGAGATGAGCCGCCCCACCCCGGACCGGGTGCTGGACCGGATGAAGGAATTCGACACCCGCTCGCGCACCAGCTGACCCCTCCCGCACATCGGCACCGCACCGCACGAGCACCGCACCAGCCGCCCACGCACCCACCCGCTCGCCCGCCCGCCCGCTCGCACCGGCCGAGCCCGCCTCCCCAGGATCCGCATCCCCATGTTCCGTACCGCCCTGCGCAACGTGTTCGCGCACAAGGCCCGCCTGCTGATGACCGCGTTCGCGGTCATGCTCGGCGTGACCTTCGTGTCAGGCAGCCTCGTCTACGGCGACAGCCTCCACCGGGCCGCCTCCGCCCGGGCGACCGACGGCTACGCACGCATCGCCGTCAGCGTCTTCCCCCAGGACTCCGAGGGCTCGAAGGGGTCCCGGCAGCAGGACGACGGGCCGCCCGGCATCGACGCCGCCACCGTGCACACGCTGGCCAAGGTCCCGGGGGTCTCCCTCGCCGCGGGCCGCGTCACCGGTTTCGCCGCCGTCGCCGACCGGGACGGCCGACTGCTCGGGCACGGCCCCTCCCACAAGGCGGGCAACTTCGCCCCGGGAACGGACGGCGCCGACCCCGCCTACCGCTTCACCCAGGGCTCCGGCCCGACCGGCGGCGACAGCATCGCCCTCGACGAGACCACCGCCGCGAAGGGCGGCTTCCGCGTGGGCGACACCGTACGCGTCGGCACGCACCAGGGCGCCGCCTCCTACACCCTCAGGGGGATCTTCCGTACCGACGGGACCACGCTGCCCGCCGGCGGCAGCCTGACGCTGTTCGACGACGCCACCGCGCAGCGGCTCTTCCTCCGGCCCGGCCTCTACGAGAACGTGGACGTCACGGCCGCACCCGGCGCCGACGTGCAGCAACTCCTCGGCCGGATCGAATCGGTGCTGCCACAGGGCGCCGGCGCGGCCACCGGGGCCCAACTCGCCCGGATCCAGGCCAACCTCGCCACCAACGACAGCGACACCATGAGCCAGATCCTGCTGGGTTTCGCCGGGGTCGCCCTGTTCGTCGCCACCTTCCTCATCTCCAACACCTTCACGATGCTCGTCGCCCGGCGCACCCGGGAGCTGGCCCTGATGCGGGCCGTCGGGGCCTCGCGCACGCAGGTGCGCCGCATCCTGCTGACCGAGTCCCTCCTCGTCGGCGCGATCGCCTCCGCGGCCGGCCTCGCCGCCGGCACCGGGACCGCCGCCCTGCTCCAGGCCCTCTTCGCCCCGGCCGACACCCCGGCCGGCCCGCTGGTCCTCACCCCGGGCACCGTGATCGCGTCCCTGCTGGTGGGCACCGCCCTGCCCATGGTCGCCGCATGGCTGCCGATCCGCCGGGCCATGGCCATCCCGCCGGTCGCCGCGCTCAGCGCGGCCGAGCCGACGGCGCCGGCGCGCACCGGCTCCCTGCGCACCGGCCTCGGCGCCGCGCTGCTGGTCACCGGCGTCGGCGCCGCGGCGTACGGGGCGCTCGGCACGAGCCGTGACGCGCGGACCGTCATCGGCCTCGGCGCGGCCCTCACCCTGACCGGGACGATCGTCCTCATCCCGCTGCTGGCCCGGCCGTTCGTCGCCCTGGTCCGGCCGCTGCTGACCCGCATCCAGCCGGTGTACGGCGACCTCGCCGCCCGCAACACCGTGCGCGACCCGCGCCGTACGGGGGCCACGGCCGCCGCGCTCGCCATCGCCCTCACCCTCGCCTCCGGCCTGTCCGTCCTCGGGGCCTCCGCCGCCCGGTACCTGGACCGGGCGACCACGCACGACTTCACCGCCGACTACCTGGTGAAGCCCGCCGAGGGCGGCATGCGGATGACGGCCGACACCGCGGCGGGCCTCAGGAAGCTGCCCGGCGCCGCGGTCAGCCCGCTCAACCAGTCCACCGAGTACCGGCTGGCCGGCGCCCCCTCCGTCCTGACCGGCGTCGACCCCGCCACCATCGGCCGGCTGCTGCGGTACGACGTGGTCGAGGGCTCCCTCGACCGTCTCGCCCAGGGCCAGATCGCCGTGGCCGACTTCAAGGCGAAGGCGGCCGGCTGGCACGTCGGCCAGACCCTGCCCCTGCAGCGGTTGGACGGCCGGCCGGACAGCGTCACCATCGGCGCCGTCTACCGGGCGGACGAGCAGAGCAACCTGCTGCCCAGCATCACCGCACCCGACTCCCTCGTCGCCCGACACGACTCCACCCCGCACACCGCCGGGATCCTCGTGGCCCTGGACGGCGGGCCCGGTCGCTCCGCGCTCGGCAGCGTCACCCACGCCCTCGGGGACAACCCCGCCCTGGCCGTCCTCGACCAGGAGGGCATCCGGGCCCAGGACAGCGGGTCCATCGGTGACCAGCTCAACGTCTTCTACGCCCTGCTGAGCATGGCCCTGGCGATCGCCGCCCTGGGCATCGCCAACACCCTCGCGATGTCCGTACTCGAACGCCGCAAGGAGATCGGCACCTTGCGCGCCCTCGGTGTGGACCGCGCCGGCGTGAGCCGGATGATCCGCCTGGAGGCCCTGATCCTCGGCGGGCTCGGCGCGACGCTCGGCACGGCCTTGGGCGTCTTCCTCGGATGGGCGCTCGGCCGCACCCTCCAGGAGAGCGTCGCGGGCTACGCGCTGGTCCTTCCCTGGGGGCGCCTCGCCCTCGGGGTGCTCGTCGCCCTGGCGGGAGCGCTGGCCGCCTCGCTCTGGCCGGCCCACAGGGCCGCCCGCGTCGACATCCCGGCCGCGACGGCGGCGCAGTGACCCCGTGCCCGGGACCGTCGTCGTGCCGTGCTCAGCGGACGGCGGGCCCGGGGGCGCCGCCGGCACCGGGCCGGGCGAGGAGGCGCCGGAGCCAGGCGGTACGGGCCTGGCGGGCGTCCCGGCTGAGGGCCGCCCCGGGTGCGAAGCCGTCGAAGGCGTGGAAGCCCCCGGGCCACACGTGCAGTTCGGCCCGGCCGCCCGCCTGCCAGATCGCGTTCGCGTAGGCCACGTCCTCGTCCCGGAAGGTCTCGGCAGACCCGACGTCGATGTAGGCGGGGGGCAGCCCGGACAGGTCCGTGGCGCGGGCGGGGGCCGCGTACGGCGGCAGGTCCGCGGCCCCGTACCGCTCGCCCAGCAGCGCCCGCCACCCGGTGGCGTTGGAGGTCCGGTCCCAGATGCCGAGGCCGGCCATCTGGTGGCCGGAGACGGTGTCGTTGCGGTCGTCGAGCATCGGGCACAGCAGCAACTGCCCGATCGGCGTGGGCCCGCCCCGGTCACGGGTGAGCAGGGCGAGTGCCGCGGCGAGACCGCCGCCGGCGCTCTTCCCGCCGATGACGATGCGGTCCGGGTCGACGCCCAGGTCGGCCGCGTGCCGGGCCACCCAGACGAATCCGGCGTAGCAGTCCTCCACCGGTCCCGGGTACCGCGCCCGCGGTGCCAGCCGGTACTCGACGGAGACGACGGCCAGCTCCAGCGGCAGGGCCCACTCGCGCAGCAGCTGCGGAACGACGGACCGGGCATTGCCCATGATCATTCCGCCGCCGTGCATGTAGTACAGCACCGGCAGCGGGCCGGTGGTCCCGGCGGGCCGCGCGCTCACGAGCGTGACGTCCGGATCGCCCGGCGCTCCCGGCACCCGCAGCTCGTCCACCTCGAAGAGGCCGTCGGCCCGGAGCTCCCGCAGCGTCGGCCTGGGCCGGGCGGCGGCGTCCTGCTCCTGCCGGGCGGCGAGGTTCTCCGGGGTGAACGGCTCCAGCGCCCCGTCCCCCAAGGCCGCCAGCGCCGCACCGAGTTCGGGATCGAAAGGGGGCGCGTTCCACGCCGTCGGGCCGGGCTCGCCACCTGCCGGGAACACTCGCGCGAAATCCATGCTCCGTAGTCAACCACCCGCCGGACGCGGGCTCATCCGGCGGTCACGTGCTCCTCACCGCCCATGTCGAGGCGGAACGGCGGGTAGGCGTCCGTCATGAGCGTGGCGTACGCCGTCACGCGCAGCACCCACCGGTTGAGCCCGATCACGAGGTCGAACAGGTCCCGCGGGTACTTCTCGGTGAAGGCCAGCGTGACGACCGCGATGAGCGTCAGCAGACCGATCAGGCCCCAGCTCCACCAGCCGCCGTGCGAACCGGTGAAGAAGCCGATCACGAGGTAGTGCGGGATGGCGAGCAGCCACCACTTCACCAGGACCAGGCCCCGGGAGAGGCGCTCGGGGTAGGCGATGTCCAGCCGGGCCGGGTAGTCGGGTTCGGGTCCGAGGCTGAACGGCGGGTACCGGTCGGTGCCCAGGGCGCCGTAGGAGTAGTACGAGACCCGCCAGGACCAGCGGAGCACCCCGAGGTTGAAGTCGAAGAGGGCCCGCGGGTACCGCTCGGTGAAGAGGACGGCGAAGAAGGCGATCACGCAGACGACGAGGAAGGCGATCCACAGGAACGCCAGCACGATGTAGTGCGGAATGGCCAGGATCCACTTGACCAGCCACAGCCAGCGCGACAGCGGCGCGTCCAGCGTGGCCGACACCGCTACCGGCGGGTAGGGGGTCTGTAGGGTCATCGTGCTCACCTCATCGGCTCACCTCGCCCCTCCTCCATCATCCCGGCTGCGCGCACCGCCCTCCACTCGGGCGGGCCGCGCGGTCCGGCACGTGGGACCGGGGGCGGCGTACTCCTGTGCGCCCCCATGTGCTCCTTCGACGGCACGGGTCACTCCGCTTACGGTTCCGGGCCATGAGTGGATACGCGAAGGAACCGGCCACGCCGACGGAAATCAGCACCCGGGACTTGCCTCCCTCCGACCGTTGGTCCACGACCCCCGTCATCCCGGCCCCGGTCTGCCGCTTCGAGAACTTCCTGGGCGCGGAGCGCGCCGCCGGTCTGCTGGCGTACGCGATCTCCCGGCAGCCCGACTTCAACGCGGGAACGGTCCTGGACCCCCTGTCGGGCCAGGTCTCCCACAAGGGCCGCAGCTCCCTCGTCCTCCCCGTGACCAGCTCCGTCTTCAGCCGCCACCTCGCCGACTGCCTGCCGCTCGTCCAGGAGGTCCTCGGTCACCAGGCCGCGCTGACGCAGACCCTGACCGTCCTGACGGCGCACGGCGAAGGGGGCCACTACGGCATCCACACCGACGCCTCACGGGTCCGCGACGTGAGCACGGCGGTGTCGGCGGTGTACTACCTCCACCGCAGGCCCCGTGGCTTCGACGGTGGTCAACTCCGGCTGTACGACACCCAGTTCCACCAGGACGGGCCGCAGCCGGCGGAGACCTACCGCACCATCGAACCCGAGCACGACACCATCGTGTTCTTCCCCGCCAGCGCCTTCCACGAGGTGGTCCCGTCCACCTGCCCCAGCGGGCACTTCGCCGATCACCGGTTCACCCTCACGACGTGGATAAGCGGCACCGAGCCGGCGCCGGCGACCCCCGACACCCCGTTCCGGATCTGGCAGTGGATGGCCCGCGCGGCCGAACACACCCGCCCGCTCGCGGACGTCACGAGCGACCACGACGGTGCCCGGCCCATCGCCCTCCCGGCCGCGGATCCCGTCACCCGTCTCACCCTTCCCGCACCCCGCACCCCGTACGACAGCGTGGACGGGGTGCGCGAGGGCTGAGCGCCGCCGGGCGGCGGGCGTCGGGCCTGCCCCGGTGGCCGGCAGCGCGCCCGGCCCGTTGGTCAGGGCCGGCCGGTGAGGTATCCGCCCATGGCGGTGAAGTACTCGGCCGCGGGCAGCTCCCGGCCGTCCTCGGTCCGTACGCGGGTGATGGCCAGCCCGTGGTTGCGGCCGGTGCGGGCGTCGGCGCCCGCGACGATCACCACGCCCTCGCCCTCGCGGTAGAAGATCCGGCCGGGCGTGCCCCCGTACCGCCCCTGGGACACACAGGCGGACAGCACCTCCAGCCGCCTGCCCTTGTGGAAGGTGAAGGCGCTGGGGTACGGCTCGGACTGGGCGCGGACCAGGCGGTCCAGGTCCTGCGCGGGCCAGGTCCAGTCGATGCGGCTGTCCTCGAGGGACCGCTTGTGGAAGAAGCTCGCCCGGGTCCGGTCCTGCCGGGTGAACTCCGTCCGCCCGGAGGCGATGAGGTCGAGGGCGCCTACGGTGACCGGGGCGATCAGGTCGACGGTCCGGTGGAAGAGGTCGGTGGCGGTGTCCGTCGGCCCCACCGGTACCGACTCCTGCCGCACGATGTCCCCGGCGTCGAGTTCGTCGTTCATCATGTGCGCGGTGACGCCCACTTCGGTCTCGCCATTGATCAGCGCCCAGATCAGGGGCGAGAATCCGGCGTACTTCGGAAGCAGCGAGTCGTGCACGTTCAGGGTGCCGTGGCGCGGCAGTCCGAAGACCCGCGGGGGCAGCCACGTACGCCAGTTGTTGGCGACGATGATGTCCGGGTCGGCCTCCTTGAGGCGCTGGTACAGCTCCTCGTCGTCCGGACGGTTGCGCAGCAGCACCGGGACCCCGTGCTCTTCGGCGAGGTCGGCGACGGAGTCGCTCCAGATCTTCTCGTAGGCGTGCTCGCTCTTCGGGTGCGTCACCACCAGCACCACGTCGTGCTCGGAGTCCAGGAGGGCTTGCAGGGTGCGGTGCCCCCAGGTCTGGTAACCGAACATGACGACCCGCATGGGGTTCCTCCTCAGGGACAGGGGTTGGTCACTGCCGAGTAAAGCAAGGCTTGCCTAAGTCCGCAACGGTGCCCGCCCTGTCGTGAATTGACGATCACTCAACTCGCCTGCTGCCCGATTTGTCTATCGACAGCTCCATGAGAATCAGCTTAGCCTTACCTAAGTTTCGGTCGCGTCTCCGTCGGCGTGCCCGGTTTTCCCGCCTTCCCGATGCTCGACAGGCCGCCCGCCCCTCCGGCGCGGCGGCTGCCCTCGCACGATGGGAGTGACATGGCACAGGCTCGTCCTGGCGACCCCCCGCTGATCCACGACCTCATAGGAATCGGCTTCGGGCCGTCCAACGTGGCCATGGCGATCGCGGTCGGCGAGCACAACGCACGCGTCGGCAGGGAGGAAGTGATCACCACTCACTTCTTCGAGCAGCAGCCGCGCTTCGGCTGGCACCGGGGCATGCTCATCGACGACGCGACCATGCAGGTGTCCTTCCTGAAGGACCTGGTGACGCTCCGGAACCCGGCCAGCGAGTTCAGCTTCCTGTGCTACCTGAAGAGCAAGGGACGGCTGATCGACTTCATCAACCACAAGAACCTCTTCCCGCTGCGTGTGGAGTTCCACGACTACCTGGAATGGTCCGCGGCCAAGGTCGACGACATGGTGTCCTACGGGCACGAGGTCGTGGGGGTCACGCCGGTGGTCCACGACGGAGTGGTGGACCACCTCGACGTGACGGTCCGGTCGGCGGAGGGACTCGCGCTCCACCGGGCCCGCAACCTCGTCATCGGCACCGGATTACGCCCCCTCATGCCGGAAGGGGTAGAGCGCACCGAGCGGATCTGGCACAACTCCGACCTCCTGACGAAGGTCGAGGGCCTCCAGGGCGCCGACCCCTCCCGGTTCGTCGTCGTGGGTGCGGGACAGAGCGCCGCCGAGAACGTCGCCTATCTGCACCGCCGCTTCCCCGGGGCCGAGGTCTGTGCCGTCTTCTCCCGGTACGGGTACAGCCCCGCCGACGACAGCGGCTTCGCCAACCGCATCTTCGACCCGGAGGCGGTCGGCGAGTTCTTCACCGCGCCCGAGAACGTCAAGCGCAAGCTGATGGACTACCACCGCAACACCAACTACTCGGTGGTGGACATCGATCTGATCGACGACCTGTACCGGCAGATGTACCAGGAGAAGGTCCTCGGCACCGAGCGCCTGCGCTTCCTCAACGTCTCGCGGCTCACCGGCGTCACGGAGACGCCGGCCAGGGTCCACGCCACCGTGCAGTCCCTGGTCACCGGCGAGGAGACCCCCCTGGACGCGGACGTGGTCGTCTTCGCCACCGGCTACCGCCCCGCCGACCCGCTCGGCCTCCTCGGCGAGGTCGCCGACCGCTGCCTGCGCGACGACGAGGGCCGCGTCCGCGTCGAGCGCGACTACCGCATCGCGACCGACCCCGCACTGCGCTGCGGCATCTACGTGCAGGGCGGTACGGAGCACACGCACGGCATCACCTCGTCCCTGCTGTCCAACACCAGCGTCAGGGTCGGCGAGATCCTGGACTCGCTCCTCGACCGGGGCCTCAAGTCCGATCCCGACGAGGTCCGGACGGTGGCAGACGGGACGGGCAGCACGGCCCGCTAGCCGATTCACGGGCCGGTCCGGTCCGCACACGTGACGCCTGGTGGCGCGTGCCACCGACGACGTTTCGCCGGTGGAGCGAAGGGATGACGTACAGCAACATGGGCACGACTACAGTGGAGCGTCCCGCGCCCAAGGGTGCAACGGAGGCCCGCGGGCGCCGCGTTGTGGGCTCGTTGACGCTTCTGTTGATCCTCCTGGCCGCCGTGGTGGTCTCGTTGGCCGTCGGTGCCCGCGCGCTGAGCCCGGCCGATGTGTGGCAGGGGCTGACGGCGGCGCCGGACCCGGACCGGCGGCTCACCGAGATCAGACTCATCGTGCAGACCGTACGAGTGCCCCGGACGGTCCTCGCGGTCGTGGCGGGCGTGGCCCTGGGAGTCGGCGGGGCGCTGATCCAGGGGTACACGCGCAACCCGATCGCGGACACGGGTCTGCTCGGGGTGAACTCGGGCGCCTCCTTCGCCGTGGTGACGGTGATCGCCGTGTTCGGCTTCGCCGGCCCGTTCCAGTACGTCTGGTTCGCCTTCCTGGGGGCGGCGGTCGCCGGTGTCGTCGTGTTCGGGCTGGCGAGCATCGGCCGGGGGGCCGGCAATCCGCTGACACTCGCCCTGGCCGGGCAGGGGATCACGGTGTTCCTGGCCGCCATGACCACCGCGGTCGCCCTGTCGGACAAGGCTTCGCTGAACGCGCTGCGCTTCTGGAACGCGGGCTCCGTGGCCGGAGTCGGATTCGGCGTCATCTGGCCGGTGACCGCGTTCGTCGCCGTCGGGCTGGTGCTGGCGCTGACCACCCTGCCCGCCGTCAACCTGCTCAACCTCGGCGACGACGTGGCGCGCGGACTCGGCGTCAACATCGCGCTGACCCGGGCCGTCGGCATCGTCGCCATCACCCTGCTGGCGGGAGCGGCGACGGCGGCCTGCGGGCCCATCGCCTTCCTCGGCCTCATGGTGGCCCACGTGGCCCGGTACCTGACCGGTCCGGACTACCGCTGGCTGGTGCCGTACGCGGGCCTGCTCGGCGCCATCGTCCTCCTGGTCTGCGACATCGCGGGGCGGTTGCTGGTGCGGCCGGGCGAGCTGGACGCCGGTGTCGTGGTGGCCCTGCTCGGGGCCCCGTTCTTCGCGGTCCTGGTGTGGCGCGGAAAGTTCAAGAGCGCGTGAACGGGGCGGACGTGGAAGTGGAAGCGGTGGAGGTCGTGAAGGCGTCGGTGGCGCCGGGCGTCCGGCTCGGCCGGGTGTCGTTCGTCTGGCGACCGTGGATGGTCTGCGTCACCCTGCTGCTGGCGGCGGCGACGTTCCTGGTGTTCTGTCTGTCCATCGGCGTCGGGGAGTTCCCCATCGGTCTGCCCCAGGTGATCGCCACGATCCTCGGGCGGGGCGAGCAGGTCGACGAGTTCGTGATCATGGACCTGCGCATGCCGCGGGCCCTGGCCGGGTGCGTCGTGGGCATCGCGCTGGGGGTGTCCGGGGCGATCACCCAGTCGATCGCGCGCAACCCGCTGGCCAGCCCCGACATCCTGGGGATCACCGGGGGCGCCGGCGCGGTCGCGGTGTTCATGGTGACGGTGTCGGGCGGGACCGCCGCGGCGGTCGTCAGCTCGGTCGGCCTGTCGGGCGCGGCGCTCGCGGGCGGTCTCGGTACGGGGCTCCTCGTGTACTTCCTGGCCTGGCGGCGCGGGATCGACGGCTTCCGGCTCATCCTCATCGGCATCTCGGTGAGCGCCGTGATGGAGGCCGTCACGACCTGGCTGCTGGTCCGGGCCGACATCAGGGACGTGGCCCGGGCCCAGGCATGGCTGATCGGCTCGCTGGACAACCGCTCGTGGGACGACATCCGGGTGGCGCTCTGGTGCACGCTCGTGCTGATGGTCGTCGTGGCGTGCGCCGCGTTCCAGTTCAAACCGATGCACCTCGGCGACGAGGTGGCCGCGGGCCTGGGCGTGCGGTACTCGGCCGTCCGGGCGGTCCTGCTGCTGTGCGCGGTCCTGCTGGCCGGCGTGGCGGTGAGCGCGGCGGGCCCGGTCCCGTTCGTCGCCCTGGTCGCGCCGCAGGTGGCGATGCGTCTGCTGAGGTGCCCGACACCGCCGATGGTGGCCTCCGGCATCGTCGGGGCCCTGCTGCTGACCGGCGCCGACCTGCTCGCGCGTACGGCCCTGCCGATCACCCTTCCGGTCGGCGTGATCACCGCCGCGGTCGGCGGGCCCTTCCTGGTCTACCTCCTGGTGCGGGCGAACCTCCGTTGACCGACTCGTACGACCCGTATGCAGGCACGTCTAGTTCAGGGGGAGCTGTGGCCGTATCGCACATCACCGGGATCGCGTCCGGGGGTCAGGAGACCGCACGGCTGGCGGCCAGGGGGGTCACGGTCGGGTACGGCGGCCGGAGCGTCATCGACGACCTCCACGTGGCGATCCCGCCCGGGGTGATCTCCACGATCATCGGCTCCAACGGCTGTGGCAAGTCGACCCTGCTGCGGACCCTCTCGCGGCTGCTCAAGCCGACGAAGGGCTCGGTCGTCCTGGACGGGGAGGACATCGCCACGCTCAGGACCCGGGACGTGGCGAAGAAACTCGGCCTGCTGCCGCAGGCGCCGGTCGCGCCGGAGGGGCTCACGGTGGCCGACCTGGTCGCCAGGGGGCGGCATCCGCACCAGAGCTGGCTGCGCCAGTGGTCGTCGGACGACGCCGCCGTCGTGGAGCGGGCGCTGGCCATGACCGGGGTGTCCGACCTGGCGGACCGGCCGGTGGACGCGCTGTCCGGCGGCCAGCGCCAGCGCGTCTGGATCTCGATGACGCTGGCCCAGGGCACCGACCTGCTGCTGCTGGACGAGCCGACCACCTTCCTGGACCTGGCGCACGCGATCGACGTACTGGACCTGGTGGACGACCTGCACGAGTCGGGATGCACCGTGGTCATGGTGCTGCACGACCTCAACCTGGCCACGCGCTACAGCGACAACCTCATCGTGATGAGGGCCGGGTCGATCCTGGCGCAGGGGCACCCACGGGACGTGATCACCGCCGAGTTGCTGCACGAGGCCTTCGGGCTGCGCGCCAAGGTGATCGAGGATCCGGTGGGGGACCGGCCGCTCATCGTGCCGATCGGCCGCACCCACGTACAGCCCGGCCGACTCGACTAGATTGGACATAATTCCGGGTCAAGTAAGGCTAGGCTAGCCTCACTTGAGCACGATACGGTTTGCCTGCCCTCGGGCGGGGGTGCAGTGGACGGCACGAAAGCAAGGGATTGCGGATGCTTCTCCAGCGAACGACTCGTACCAACTCCTGGGGCCGGCTGACGGCGGTACTCTCCGCCGCGGCCCTCGGTGTCGGCCTCCTGGCCGGCTGCGGTTCCGACTCGAAGGACCCGGCTGACAAGAAGGGCGACGACGCCCCGGCCGCCGCGGCCGGCACCTTCCCGGTCACCGTGGAGCACGCGTTCGGATCCACGAAGGTCGCCAAGGCCCCCCGGCGGGTCGTCTCCGTCGGCTACACCGACGACCAGGCCATCCTGGCGTTCGGCATCAAGCCGGTCGGCATGGTCGACCAGTACCCGAACCCGCCGGGCACGAGCCCCGACATCAACACCCAGTGGCCCTGGGTGAAGGACAAGTGGGGCGACACCCGCCCCGAGGTCGTCATGAACAACGGCGACACCGGCCCGAACTACGAGAAGATCGCCGCGCTCCGGCCGGACCTGATCATCGCGGTCTACTCCGAGATCGACCAGGCCGCCTACGACAAGCTCTCCAAGATCGCCCCGACGGTGGGCCGCACCAAGGCCGAGAAGGAGCCGTTCAGCGCCCCCTGGCAGGACAACGCCGTCCACATCGCCAAGGCGCTCGGCCAGGAGTCCAAGGGCACCGAGCTGGTGAAGGGCATCCAGGACAAGCTCGACGCGGCCAAGAAGGCACACCCCGAGTTCGCGAACCAGAAGGCCGTCGCGCTGTCCTGGTACAAGGACTCGGCGGCCCCCTTCACCTCCACCGACGTCCGCGGACGCCTGGTGACGGGCACCGGCTTCACGTACCAGACCGAGATCGACAAGATCGCCGACGGCAAGTTCTTCACCACGCTCTCCCCCGAGCGCATGGACCTCATCGACGTCGACCGCATCTTCGTCATCAACGACAAGGCCGACACGGAGGCGCTCAAGAAGTTCGAGCTCTTCGCCAACCTGGCCGCGGTCAAGAACGGCAAGGTGTCGTACCTGCTGGACAGCGAGGGCCCGGCCGTCGGCGCGGCCATGTCCCAGGGCACCCTGCTCTCCCTGCCGTACGCCATCGACGAACTCGTCAAGTCGGTCGGCCAGGTGTGAGCACCACCGATACCCGCGTCGCCCCGTCGACCCTGCGCACGACGACCGGACGCGAGGCCACCCGCTGGGTCACCGCGCACTGCCGCGAAGTGCCCTGGCTGACGGGCGCCACCGTACTCACCACGGTGGCCGGGGCGGCGCTCCAGGTACTCCCGCTGCTGCTGCTCGGACGGGTCGTGGACGGGGTGGTCGAGGGCGCATCCCGCTCCATCCTGGTCACGACGGGAGTGCTGATGGTCGCCGCCGCGCTGCTCGGCGCGGCGGCCACCGCCCTGTCGACCTACCTGGTCGGGCGGCTGGGCGCCGATCTGCTCGCCCGGCTGCGCGAAGGCGCCGTACGGGCGGTGCTGGGGATGCCGAGCGCCCGCATCGAGCAGGTCGGCCGGGGAGACGTGCTGTCCAGGGTCGGCGACGACGTCGCCGTACTGTCCCGGGGCATCCGCACGGCCGTCCCCACGGTGTTCTCGGCGGGCGTGCTGGTGGTCATCGCCACGCTCGGCATGTTCGGCCTGGACTGGCGGCTCGGCCTGGCGGGCGCCGGCGCCCTGCCCGCGTACGCGCTGGCCCTGCGCTGGTACCTGCCCCGGTCCGCCCCGCTCTACCGCAGGCAGCGCGCGGTGCAGGCCGACCGCGCACAGGCCCTGATCAGCGGGCTCAACGGGATCGACACGGTCCGGGCGTACCGCCTGGAGGGAGCCGTCCGCGAGAAGGTCACCAGCGAGTCGTGGCGGGTGCGCGAACTCGGCATCGAGGTGTTCCGGCTCTTCGGCCGGTTCGTCGGCCGGGAGAACCGCGCCGAGTTCATCGGACTGGTCCTGATCATCGTGGTCGGGTACGCCCTGCTGGAGGCCGATGCCGCCAGCCTGGGCGAGGTGTCCGCGGCCCCGCTGCTGTTCCACCGGCTGTTCACCCCGCTGGGCTCCATCATGTTCACCTTCGACGAGGCGCAGAAGTCGGGCGCGAGCCTGACCCGGCTGGTCGGGGTGCTGGGGGAGGACGCGGAGGACCGGCTGGTCGGCGCCCCGGGCGTCGCACCGGCGGTCGACGCCCCGTACCCCGTCCGGGTGGAGGCACTCACCTTCAGCTACCCCGACACCGAGGAGCCGGTCCTCCGGGACGTCGACCTGATGATCCCGGCGGGCGGTTCGCTCGCGCTGGTGGGGGCGACGGGCGCCGGCAAGTCGACCCTGGCCGCACTGATCGCGGGCATCGGGACCCCGCAGGCCGGGTCGGTGCGCATCGGGCCGACCGACCTCGCCGGTCTGGACGAGGCCGGGGCGCGGGCCCTGGTGAGCATCCTGACGCAGGAGACGCACGTGTTCTCCGGCCCGCTCGCCGACGACCTGCGGCTGGCCGCGCCGGCGGCGACCGACGCCGAGCTGACGGACGCGCTGCGCACCGTCGGCGCCGACGGATGGGTCGACGCGCTGCCCGCCGGACTGAACACCCTGGTCGGCGAGGGCGGCGAGCGCCTGGACGTCACCAAGGTCGCCCAGATCGCCCTGGCCCGGCTGGTGCTGGGCCGGTCCCCGGTGGTGGTGCTCGACGAGTCCACGGCGGAAGCGGGCAGCGAGGGCGCGGCCGAGCTGGAACGGGCGGTGCTCGCCGCGTGCGCGGGCCGGACCACGCTGTTCGTGGCGCACCGGCTGACGCAGGCGATGGCAGCGGACCGGATCGCCGTGCTCGACGCGGGACGCGTCGTCGAGCACGGCACTCACGAAGAGCTGGTGGCTCTGGGCGGCCGGTACGCGCGCCTGTGGCGGGCCTGGCGCGAGGGCAGCTAGCCCACCCCGATCCGGGTGGGCCGACATACGGACTGTGAAGGGGCGTTGAGTCTTCGATGACGGAACCGACCGCTCGTCTCGTGCGGCTTTCTCCCACGCGCCTGGCCGGCGTGCGCCGGCGAACGGGCGACCACTGCGACCGGACCATCGCCCACGCGTGCGCCATCGGGCTGGCGTACTGGGCGACGGGCAGCAGCCCGGACGGCATGGAACTCACCCCCGGCACCCTCTTCGCCGACGTCCTCGGCTGGGCCGCCAACGGCGGTGCCGGGGCGCCCGGCTGGGAGGTCGGCGAGGACGGCGAGGACGGCGAGGACGGCGAGGACGGCGAGGACGGCCGGAGCATCGCCGTCCCCGAAGGCGTCGCGGCGGCCGACGCACAGCTCGCGCTGGACGACCTGGCCGACTTCCCCGACCGCTCCCTCGGCAGCATCGCCCCCTCCAGTGCGGCGGCGCGGCTCGCGAGCCTCGCCGAGTGGAACGACACCGGGGCGGACCGGATCCGCCCGACCATCGTGGAGATGTTCCGCGAGCAGGCCCGGACCAGGCCGGACGCCGTCGCCGTCGTCGACGAGCACCGCTCGCTGACGTACCGTCAAGCAGCCGAACTATCCAGCCAGTTGGCCCACCACCTGATCGAAGCCGGCATCACCGCCGAGCAGGTCGTCGGCATCTCCCTGAGCCGCTCCGCCGACATGGTGATCGGACTGCTCGCCGTGCTCCAGGCGGGCGCCGCCTTCGTCCCCCTCGACCCGCAGTGGCCCGCCGCGCGCCGCGCCGTCGTCATCGACGACGCCCGCGTCGTCCTGCAGCTGGCCGGCCCGGGCGAGCACGACCCCGGCGAACCACCGGCCGTGCCCGTCGACCTCGGCGAATGGCGGTACGGATCCCACCCCGCGGACGGGACCGGGATCACCGTCCCCGGCAACGCACTCGCCTACGTCATCTTCACGTCCGGTTCGACCGGCCGGCCCAAGGGCGCGATGATCCGGCACGAAGCGATCAGCGAGCGCCTGCTGTGGCAGGTCGACGAGATCCTGCACTTCGGCCACGACGACGCCTCGCTGTTCAAGGCGCCGCTGTCCTTCGACATCTCCATCAACGAGATCTTCCTGCCGCTGGTGTCCGGCGGCCGGCTGGTGGTCCTGCGCCCCGGCGGCGAACGCGACCCGCACCACCTCCTCGGCGTGATCGCCGAGCAACGCGTCACCTTCACCTACCTGGTGTCGTCCATGCTGGACGTGCTGCTGGAGATCGCCGGCGACTCCGGACGGCTCGACAGCCTGCGGCACGTGTGGTGCGGCGGCGAGGTGCTGACCCCGGAGCTGTACGAACGGTTCCGCACCCGCCTCGACATACCCATGTACCACGGCTACGGCCCGGCCGAGACGACGATCGGCGTCTCGCACGTCATCTACCGGGGCGCCGCGGAGCGCCTGTCGACGTCGATCGGCAAGGCCAACCCCAACACCCAGCTGTACGTCCTGGACGAAGAACTGCGCCCGGTCCCGGTCGGGGTCGGCGGCGAACTGTACGTCGGAGGGTTCCTCCTGGGGCGCGGATACGTGGGCGCGCCCGGCCTGACCGCCTCCCGCTTCGTCGCCAACCCCTTCGCCGCGGACGGGTCCCGGCTCTACCGGACCGGTGACCTCGCACGGTTCGCCCCGGACGGATCGCTGGACTTCCTCGGCCGCGCCGACAACCAGATCAAGATCCGCGGCATGCGCCTGGAGATCGAGGACGTCGAGGTCGGCCTCGCGGAACACCCCGACGTGCGCCACACCTGCGTCCTCGCGAAGAAGAACGCCGCCGGCGGCACCTACCTCGTCGGGTACGTGATCCCGGCCGCCGGCAGCGAGGACCTGCGGGCGGACGAGGTCAAGGCATGGGCCGCCGGGCACATGGTGGAGTACATGGTGCCCACCCACATCGTCGTGATGAAGGAGTTCCCGCTCACCGCGAACGGCAAGCTCGACCGCGGCGCGCTGCCGGAACCCGACCTCGGGACGGGCCCGCTCGCCGCGCCGGCCACCGAGAACGAACGCCTGGTGTGCGAGGCGGTCGCGGCGCTGCTGCGACTGGACGGGGTCGGTGTCGACCAGGACTTCTTCCAGCTCGGCGGAGACAGCCTCCTGGCCATCTCCCTGCTGAGCGCGCTGCGCACCGTGGGCCTACACGTCACACCCCGGCAGATCTTCACCAACAGCGTCATCGGCGCGCTGGCGGCGGTGGCGAGCCGCGAGGGCGCGGCCGCGGTGGACCACGGCGACGTCGCGACCGGTGCCGTCGCCGGATCGCCCGTCGTGCGGTGGCTCGGCGAGACCACCGACGCCATCGACGGCTTCGTCCAGTCAGTGGTGCTGAACACCCCGGCCGACCTGACCGCCGACGCCCTCGACGAGATCCTCACCGCCCTCCTCGCACGGCACGACATGCTGCGCGCCAGGCTGCTGCGCGACGACTGGAGCTTCGACATCCCGGAGGCCGACGGGGACGCGGCGGGGTGGCAGGAGAGGGACGACCTGCCGCTCGACGCGTGCGTCGCCCTCGCCACCGCCGGGCTGGACCCGGACAGCGGCGTGATGCTGCGGGCCGTCTGGCGCCGCGCGGCACGACAGCTGGTCGTGGTCGTCCACCACGTGGTGATCGACGGCGTGTCCTGGCGGATCCTGCGGGAGGACCTCGCCACGGCATGGCAGCGCTGCGCCACGGGCGCGCCCGTCGAACTGCCCCCGGTGGGCACGTCGTTCCGGCGCTGGACGCAGTTACTGGAGCGCACGGCGTTCGACGCCGACCGTGCCCACTACCGGCGCCCCCTGCCGGGGCCCGACGCGCCGGTGGGCAGGCGCGCGCCGGCCGAGAGCGACACCGTCGAGCGGGAGCGGGTGACGACCGTCTCGGTCGGCCCCGAGGTCACCGCCGCCCTGCTGGGCGAGATCCCCGCCCTGTTCCACGCGGGCGTCAACGACGTACTGCTCACCGCGCTCGCCGTCACCCTCGCCCGGTGGCGCCGCGACCTCGGGCAGGACCAGACGTTCGCGCACATCGAACTGGAGGGCCACGGCCGCGAAGGGCACCTCGTGGCGCCGGCCGCCGGATTCGAACCCGAACTCTCGCGCACCGTGGGCTGGTTCACCACCCTCTTCCCGGTGACCGTCGACCCCGGACCGGCGGCCGACCTCACCGCACCCGCGTACCTGGCCGCCGCCCTCAAGTCGGTCAAGGAAGACCTCGCCCGGGTACCGGGCAACGGCCTCTCCTACGGAGTCCTGCGGTACCTGAGCGGCGGCGCCGGGTCCGACACGCCCGCACCCCAGGTGCTGTTCAACTACCTGGGCCGCTTCGACGCCGGAGCCTCCGGGGACTGGGAACTCGCGGGAAGCACCGGCCAGTTGGGGGAGCGGCGCGATCCGCGGATGCGCCTGCCGCGCGCCCTGGAGTTCAACGCGATCGCCGAACCCGCCCCGGCAGCCGGCGCGTACGAGCTGGCCACCACCATCTCCTGGCCCGACGGGATGTTCACCGACGAGGACATCGCCACCATCGGACGGTACTTCCGCGAGGCCCTGGAAGGGCTGGCCGCACTCGACCAGGGCGGCCACTCTCCCAGTGACTTCGCCCTGGTGGAGCTCACCCAGGCCGACGTCGACGACCTGGACGGCCCGTCGCTGCGGGACGTCCTGCCGTTGACCCCGCTCCAGGAGGGCCTGTACTTCCACTCGGTCTTCGACGACGACTCCGCGGGCAGCTACGTCGAACAGCAGCTGCTGACGCTGGAGGGGGAGGTGGACCCCGCCCGGCTCGCGGCGGCGGCCACCCGCCTGCTCACGCTCTTCCCCAACCTGGCCGCGCGGTTCACGGCCCTCGCCGACGGCCGGGTCGTCTCCGTACTGGAAGGCGGTGTGCGGGCCCCGTTCACCACGCTGGACCGCCCCGGCATCACCGACGAGGAGATCCGCGACCTCGCCGAGCAGGACCGCCGCACGGGCTTCGACCTGGCCACCGGCCCGCTGATGCAATACACGCTCATCCGCGCGGGCGCCGGCCGCACCGTCCTGGTGCAGACCGTGCACCACATCATCGCCGACGGCTGGTCGGTGCCGCCGATGCTCCGCGCCCTGCTGGCCGAGTACCACGCACCCGGCACCGTGTACCCGCTCGGCGGCTTCGCCGACTACGTGCACTGGCTCGCCGAACGCGACGAGGACGAGAGCGACCGGGTGTGGCGCGAGCAGCTCGCCGAGCTCCCCGGCCCTTCGCTCGTCGCCGAGGGGCACACGCCGTCCGACCGGTTCGCCGACACGGCCGTGGAGCCCGAGGGCGACATCGACGAGGCCGTCCGGTCGGCCGGTGTACCGCTGAGCGTGGCGGTGCACAGCGCCTGGGCGGTGACGCTGGGCGGCGTCCTGCACGGCACGGACCCGCACGGCGCGCACCCGTACGGCAGGGACGTCGTGTTCGGCTCCACGGTGTCCGGGCGGGACGCCGACGTGCCCGGCATCGCGGACATGGTGGGCCTGTTCATCAACACCATTCCCGTGCGCGCCCGGTGGGCCGCGCACACCACGGCACACGAGCTGCTCGGGTCGGTACGGGAGCATCAGAGCGCGGTGCTGCCGCACCAGCACGTCTCGCTGGCGCGCACCGGCCGGCAGGCCGGCGCCGGACCGCTCTTCGACACGCTGGTCGTCTTCGACGTCGCGACCGATGTGGCAGGTCTGCGGGGAACCGAGGACACCCTGGCCGTCACCGGCATCGTCAACGAAGGGGCCCCGCACTACCCGTTGACGCTCGTGGTGGAACGCGCCCTCGACGGCCGACCACGCTTCAACCTCATCTACGACGGCGCGCTGCTGCGGGAGGCCGGCGCCCGGGCGATCCTGCGGACCTTCACCCGCACCCTCACCGGTCTGCTCACCCGCCCGGACGCCCTGGTCGACGACCTGACGGCCGAGGACGCCCGGCGCCCGCAGCAGATCAGCCCGACGACCTTGGGCGCGCTCTTCGACGCCGCCGCGCACCGGGACCCGGCCAGGGTCGCCGTCACCCAGTGCGCCCTCGACGGCGGCGTCCGCTCCCTGACCTACGGCGAACTGGCCGCAGCCAAGGACGAGTTGGCCTCGGTCCTGCGCGCGGCCGGCGTCGGTCCCGGCGAACGGGTCGCCGTCGCCGTGCCCCGCTCCCTGGAGCAGGTCGTCGCCCTGGTCGCCATCGTCACCGCGGGCGGCGCGTACGTGCCCCTCGACCTCGCCTATCCGGACGAACGGCTGGAGTACGTCCTCACCGACGCCGCACCGCAGGTCGTGCTCGTGGAGCGCGAACAGCGCGACCGCTTCGCACGGTTGCTGGACCGGGCGGGCGTGCCGGCCCTCGTGCTCGTCCAGGGGGACGAGGCGCCGCAGGACGCCACCCCGCCCGCGGCCGAGGTCGACTGGCGCGATCCCGCGTACGTGATCTACACGTCCGGATCGACCGGCAGGCCGAAGGGGGTCGTCGTCCCGCACTCCAGCGTGGTGACCCTGCTCGCGAACACCCGGCCCGACATGGACTTCGGCCCGCACGACGTATGGGTCCAGTTCCACTCGTACTCCTTCGACTTCGCGGTCTGGGAGCTGTGGGGCGCGCTCGCGCACGGCGCCGAACTGCTGGTGCCCGACTACGGGCTGACCCGCTCCCCGGTGGACTTCCACCGGCTGGTGCGCGAGCGCGCCGTGACCGTGCTCAACCAGACCCCCTCGGCCTTCCACCAGTTCATCGAGGCCGACCGGCAGGCCGGCGAGCCGCTCCCCGCACTGCGCCGGATCGTCTTCGGGGGCGAGGCACTCGACCTCGGCCGGCTGCGCGGCTGGGTCGAGCGGCACGGCACCGCCACGCCCGAGCTGGTCAACATGTACGGCATCACCGAGACCACCGTCCACGTCACCCACCGGGTCCTGACCGACGGGGACTTCGGCCACGGCGACGAGGCCAGCCCGATCGGCGCCCCGATCCCGGGCCTCGTCACCCACCTGCTCGACGACCGCCTCCGGCCCGTGCCGCCGGGCCGGGTGGGTGCCATCTACGTGGCCGGCGACCAGGTGTCGCTCGGCTACCTGGGCCGGCCGGGACTCACCGCGGCCCGGTTCGTGGCGGACCCGTTCGCGGGCGGCGGCTCCCGCATGTACCACACGGGCGACCTCGCCCGCCGCACCCTCGACGGAGAGCTGGAGTTCACCGGCCGCGCCGACGACCAGGTGCAGCTCAAGGGCTTCCGCATCGAGCTCGGCGAGGTGGAGTCCGCGATCAGAGAGCTCGACGGCGTGGTCGACGTCGCCGTGACCGTGGCCGACAGCGGCGACCACCTCGTGGCGCACCTCGTGGGCCGGGTTCCGGGCGACGCCACCGCCCTCACCCGCCTGCTGGCCGCGAAGCTGCCCGCGCACATGGTGCCCGGCCTGGTCCTCCCGGTCGACGCCCTGCCGCTGACGGTCAACGGCAAACTGGACCGCAAGGCCCTGGCCGAGCGGGCCGCACACCACGACGACACCCCGGTGGCCGCGTCGGGCTCGGCGCTCGCCGCGCTGGTCGGCATCTTCACCGACACGCTGCCCGGTGTCGCCGTGGACGGTGACTGCGACTTCTTCCGGGCCGGGGGCGACAGCATCCTCGCCATCACCGTGGTCAACCGGGCCCGGGCGCTCGGCCTCGCGATCGCCCCACGGGACGTGTTCCTGCTCAAGACGCCCCGCGCCCTCGCCGAACACCTGGCGACGGGCACCCCGCGGGCCGCAGAGCAGGCACCCGCACCGGCACCCGCCTCCGCCGTCCGCGAGGACGGCCCGCTGCCCCCGACATCGATCATCCTGCGCCGGCGCGAACTGGGCGGCTCCCTCGCCCGGTTCGCCCAGGCCAGGGCGCTCGTGGCGGCCGAGGGCACCGGCTTCGCCGACGCCCAGCGCGCCGCGGACGCCGTCGTGGCGGCGCACCCCGCCCTGCGGCTGCGGCTGCGCGTCGAGCACGGGGTGTGGGCCCTGCGCACCGAACCCGCCCGCGCGGTCACCGTCGTACGAGCGGACGCAACCGGCGCCACCGATGCGACGGCTGCCGCGAACGAGGCCGCCGGACGGCTCGACCCCGAGGCCGGGGACGTCATCGCGTTCACCTGGCTGGAGGCGAGCCGGACCCTGGTGGTCACCGTGCACCACCTCGCCGTCGACTCGGTGTCCTGGCTGGTCCTCCTCGACGACCTGGCCGCCGCCCTGCGCGGCACGGCCCTGGCGCCGCCGACCACCTCCTACGCCGAGTACGCGGAGGCCCTCGCGTACCGGTCCGCCCACGTGACCGACGACCTCGGACACTGGATCACCACGCTCCAGGCGCCCCCGCTGCTGCCCGCCGTCGAGGGACCGCGCGAGACCACGGTCGTGCTCCCGCCCGAGGTCAGCGACCTCGTGACGCGTACCGCTCCCGCCGCACTCGGCATCGGCCTCACCGAGCTGCTGTGCGGCGCCCTGCGCACCGCACTCACCCACGTACAGCCCGCGCCCACCGACCTCGCCGTCGAGCTGGAACGGCACGGCCGGGTCCCGGCGCTGGCCCACCACGACTACACCCGTACGGTCGGCTGGTTCACCTCCATCGCGCCCGTACGGCTCTCCGCGCACACCGACCCCGTGGCGGCGGCCCGCGAAGTGGCCGAGCGGCAGCCGGACGAGCGCGCGCACGTCGGGTACGGACAGCTCAGGTACCTCAACCCGCAGACCGCCCCCCTGCTGGACGCCCGCCCGCAGGTGCTTTTCAACTACCTCGGCCGGGGCGGCGAGTCCCAGGCCCTGCACGTCACCGGTGCGGACCAGGGCAGCCCGTACGCCGTGGAGGTCAACGCCTGGACCGACGCGGCCACCGGCAGCCTGCACGCGGCCTTCACCCTCGCCGAGGGCGTACCCGACGAGATCACCGGGCACTGGCGGCGGGCCCTGGAACGCATCGCGGACGCGGCCACGACCGCCGAGCGCACGGCCCCGGTCACCCCGCTCCAACGGGGTCTGTTCTTCCAGGCCCAGCTGGCGGGCCCGGCCGGCCACTACGTGGCGCAGAGCTGGTTCACCTTCGACCGGCGCCTGGACACCGACGCGCTGGCCGAGGCGATGGCGTGGGTGATCGCGAGGCACCCGGTGGTGGGCGCCGGATTCACCACCGACGACGACGGAAACGCCGTGCAGGTCCTCGCCGCCGGCCGGCGGGTCGGCGTGCGCACGCTCACCCTCGCCACGGACACGGAGGTCGAGGCCCTGCTCGCCCGGGACCGGGACACCGGATTCGACCCGGGCGAGCCGCCGTTGATCCGGCTGACCGTGGTGCGGATGCCCGACGGCCGCGACGGCCTCCTGCTCAGCTACCACCTGCTGCTGTGGGACGGCTGGTCCCGCGAGATCGTGCTGCGGGACCTGTTCGACGCCTACGAGGCAGCCCTCGCGGGCGAGTTGACGCCCCCGGCCCCGGCGGCGCCGAGCTTCGAGGAGTACGCCCGGGCGCTCGACGCCAAGGACGCGGCCGCATCGGAACGCTTCTGGGCGGAGCACCTGACAGGCCTCCCGGGCCCGACGCTGCTCGCCGGACCGGCACCGGCCCTCGTCGACGACCTGCCGCGCACGCTCGTGCACACGCTCTCCACCGAGGCGTCGGAACTGCTGCGGGAGGCGGCCCGGGCGCACGGCGTCACGCTGAACTCCGTACTGACCGGCGCGTTCGGCCTCCTCCTGGGCGCCCGCACCGGCCGCGGTGACGCCGTGTTCGGCGTGACCGTCTCCGGCCGCGAGGGCGAGGGCCTGTCCGACATCGTCGGCGTACTCCTCAACACCGTGCCCATGTGGACGCGGGCCCGGCCGGGCGACACGGCCGGCGCGTACCTGTCGGCCGTACAAGCGGCGAGGGTCGCGGCGATGGAGCACGAGCACCTCGGGCTCGGCGAGATCCAGCGGGCCAGTGGCCACGACACGCTGTTCGACAACTTGTTCGTGCTCCAGAACTTCCTGGACATGGACGCCTTCGCCGAGATGAACGCCCGGCACGGCATCACCGCGGTGCGCGCCGACGACTCCACGCACTACCCCTTCACCTGGGTCGTCACGCCCGGCGACCGGCTCACGGTCAAGCTGGAGTACCGCGACCACGACACACGGGCCGCCCGCCGGCTCCTCGACGACTACCTGCGCGTGCTCGAAGACCTGGCCCGCTCCACCGGCCCGGTCGGCGCGCTGCCCGGCCTGGAGCCGCGACCCGCCCCGGCCGACCGCACGGACATCGGCACGGACACCGTCGTCGACCGCTTCGACCGGGCGGCGGACCGTGACCCGCAGCGGGTCGCGCTCGTCGCCCACGGCCGGACCATGACCTTCGGCAGCCTCCGGGACCGCAGCCGCGCGGTGGCGGGCGTGCTGGCCCACCGCGGCATCGGTCCCGAGACGACCGTGGCCCTCGCGATCCCCCGCTCGCTCGACTCGATCGTGGCGCTGTTCGCCGTGCTGCGCACCGGCGCCGCGTACGTGCCGCTGGAGCTGGACCACCCGGACGAGCGGATCGCGGCGATCGTCGCGGACGCCCGCCCCGACGTGATCCTCACCGTCAGCGCCGTGTCCCCCCGGCTGACCGGCGACCTGATCGAACTGGACCGGCCCCTCCCCGGGGCCGAACCCTTCGTGACGTACGCCCCGGACGACCCCGACCGCCTGCGGCACCCCGCGTACACGATCTACACCTCCGGATCGACGGGGCGCCCGAAGGGCGTGGTGACCGAGTACGCCGGGCTGACCAACATGCTGATCAACCACCAGCGCCGGATCTTCGAGCCGGTGCTGGCCGAGCACGGCCACCGGGTCTTCCGCATCGCGCACACCGTGTCCTTCGCCTTCGACATGTCGTGGGAGGAGCTGCTGTGGCTCGCCGACGGCCACGAGGTGCACATCTGCGACGAGGAACTGCGCCGTGACGCCCCCCGGCTGGTCGAGTACTGCCTCCAGCACGCGATCGACGTCATCAACGTGACCCCCACCTACGCGCAGCAGCTGGTGGCCGAGGGACTGCTCGACGACCCGACGCGGCGGCCGGCGCTGGTGCTGCTGGGCGGCGAGGCCGTCACCCCGACGCTGTGGCAGCGCCTCGCCGAGACCGGGGGGACGGCCGGCTACAACCTGTACGGGCCCACCGAGTACACCATCAACACGCTCGGGGTCGGCACCTTCGAATGCCAGGACCCGGTGGTCGGCGTGGCCATCGACAACACCGACGTGTACGTACTGGACCCGTGGCTGCGCCCGCTGCCGGACGGGGTCCCCGGTGAGCTGTACGTGGCGGGCATCGGCATCGCCCGCGGCTACCTCGGCCAGCCCGGCCAGACCGCGGACCGGTTCGTCGCCTGCCCGTTCGGCGCCCCCGGCGAGCGGATGTACCGCACCGGCGACCTCGTGCTGCGGCGGCCCGACGGGAACCTGATGTACCTCGGCCGCACGGACCAGCAGGTCAAGATCCGGGGCCACCGGGTCGAACTCGGCGAGGTCGAGGCCGCGTTCGCCGCGCATCCGGCCGTCCGGTTCGCCGCCGCGGTCGCCCAGCCCGACCCGCAGGTCGACGGCGCCCACCGGCTGGCCGCCTACCTCGTCCTGGACGACGGCGACTTGGCGACCGTCGCCGCCGAAGTGGGCTCCGCACTGCCGGACTTCCTGCGCCCGACCCACTACGCACAGGTCGACGCCATCCCCCTGACCGTGAACGGGAAGGCCGACACCAAGGCGCTGCCGGAGGCGAAGCCGCTCGGCGCGCTGACGACGGCGGGGGAGCGCGGCCCGGAGACGGAGACCGAGACCGTCGTGTGCGAGTACTTCGCAGAGGCCCTTGACCTGGACGATGACGAGGTGAGCGCGGTGAGCGACTTCGTGTCCCTCGGAGGACACTCCATGCTGGCGGTGCGGCTGATCGGGCTGCTCCGCCGCGAGTACGGTCCAGTGATCACGATCCGTGATCTGTTCACCCTGCGCACCCCGGAAGCGATTGCCCGCCACGTCGATGAAAACTCCTGACAAGCAGCGGCCCCACGTGGGGTCCGACATCCTCCGCACCGCGCTGCGCCGCAACGTCGGCGCCATGACCTGGGGCACCGTCCTCATGGGCCTCTACCAGGCCGGTGAGACCGCCTTCCCCATCGCGCTCGGCCTGATCGTCGAGCACACGATGCGGGGGGAGCGCAGCCTCGGCGCGCTCGCCGCGTCCATCGCCGCGCTCGCCGTGATCATCACGACCGTGTCGCTGTCGTGGCGGTTCGGCATGCGCATCCTGCAGAAGGCCAACACGACCGAGGCGCACCGCTGGCGGGTGCGCGTCGCGGACTGCGGACTCCAGCCGGTGGCCAGGGACGTGGACCTCAAGTCCGGCGAGGTGCTGACCATCGCCACCGAGGACGCCGACCAGACCGCCGACATCATCGAGGTGGTGCCGCTCCTGATCAGTTCGCTGGTCGCGGTGCTGGTCGCGGCGGTCGCCCTGGGACTGGCCGACCTGCGGCTCGGCCTGCTGGTGATCGTGGGCACCGTCGCGATCCTGTCGATCCTGAGCGTGATGTCCAAACGGATCGGCTCCAGCACCCGCGAACAGCAGGCCCGGGTGGCGCGGGCGGGCGCGAAGGTCGCCGACCTGATCACCGGCCTGCGCCCGCTGCACGGCTTCGGCGGCAACCACGCCGCGTTCCGGTCCTACCGGAAGGTCAGCACGGAGGCGAAGCACCAGGCGGTCACCGTGGCCCTGGCGAACGGCGCGTACGCGGGCACCGCCATGGCCCTGAACGCCGTCCTCGCGGCCTCCGTGACCCTGACGGCGGGCTGGCTGGCCTTCGACGGCCGGATCACCGTCGGGGAACTCGTCATGGCCGTCGGGCTGGCCCAGTTCATCATGGAACCGCTCAAGATGTTCTCGGACATGCCCAAGTACGTGATGATGGCCCGCGCTTCGGCCGAGCGGATGGCACTGGTACTGGCCGCACTGCCGGTGACGGCCACCGGGCCCGAGCGCCCGGCCCCGGGTGGGGACCTGGAGATCGACTGCGTCCGGTACGGGGCCCTGCGCGAGCTGAAGTTGCAGGTTCCGGCCGGGGAGTTCGTGGCGATCGCCGTCTACCAGCCGCGCGCCGCGGCCGACCTCGCCTCGATCCTGGCCGTCAAGGTCCCGCCCGGCGCGTACGAGGGAGTGGTGCGGGTCAGCGGGCAGGACATCGCCGACCTGTCGATCGAGGCGGTCCGCGAGCACATGCTGGTGAACCCGTACGAGGGGGAGATCTTCGCGGGCACCCTCCGTACGAACATCGACCCGTCGGGCACCAGCCGCACGCTCCCCGAGGCGGTGGAGGCCTCCATGCTGACCGACGTCGTCGCCCTCCACCGCGAAGGGCTCGACTACGGGGTCCGGGACCGCGGCGCGAACCTGTCCGGTGGACAGCGCCAACGGCTGTCCCTGGCCCGCGCCCTCGCCGCCGACAGCGACATCCTCGTCCTGCACGATCCGACGACCGCCGTGGACGCGGTCACGGAACAGCTCATCGCCCGCAACATCGCGGAGCTGCGCCGGGGCCGCACCACCGTGGTGATCACCGGCAGCCCGGCCCTCCTGGACGCCGCCGACCGAGTCCTCGTCCTGGACGACGGGGTCATCACCGCCGAGGACACCCACCGCAACCTCCTCGCCACCGACGAGGGCTACTGCCTGGCGGTGGCCCGCTGAGCGGCGAGAGCCGAGAGCCGAGAGGGACGGGCCTAGCCGAGGGCCCAGCCGACGTCCCTGAGCAGGGCGTGCCGCCAGCCCGCCCGGTCGTGGCCGGACGCCGAGCGGGACACCCGTACGGTCGCACCGGCCCGTTCGGTCAGGGCCTCGACCTCTTCGCAGTGGGGCAGCATCCGGGTTTCGTGTTCCCCCACGTCGAAGGCGATCCGCAGCCCGGACAGGTCGGGGCCCTCCCGCAGGCGCGCGGCGAGGGCGCCGCCCGCCGGGCCGCCCAGGGGGTCCGCCAGGTCCGGGGCGCCGGGCGCCCACCAGAACGACGCCGACTGGCAGGTGACCCGGGACACCAGGTCAGGGAACTCCAGCGCCGCGTACAGCGCGCTCAGCCCGCCGAGGCTCTGCCCGGCGACCACCAGACGGTCCCGGTCCGCGGGCAGACCGGTCTCCGCCACCAGGGGCAGCAGTTCGTCCCGCACCGCCTCCCACAGCCCGGGCCCGCACCCGAACTCGGCCTCCCGGTCCCGGACCGGCAGGAACACGAGGGTCACGGGGGGCATCTCGCCGGCGGCGACGGCCGAGTCGAAGGCGGTCACGGCCGGGTGCAGGTACAGCCAGTCATCCCCGTCGAGCAGCAGGACCACCGGTCCGCCACCGCCCGCCGGGTGGACCCGTACGGTACGCCGCCCGCCGAGCCGTTCGCTCGCCCAGCGGAGCCGGGTGCGCGGGAGGGGCAGGACGTCCGAGGGGCCGATGAGGGGCCAGTGCGGCTGGGCGGGAGCGTCGGGGGTCGCGGCGATGGACCGGTCGCCGCCCGCGCCGGCCGGGTTGAAGGGGTCGGCGTGCGCCGCGCCGTCGACGAGGAACTGGTAGCTCACCCGCAGCCGCGGGGGCATGGGGACCTCGGCGTACCAGCAGTCCGTACCGCCCCACCGGCGCAGGGGCACCGGCTCCGACCAGCTCTCGAACCCGATGCTCGCCGGGGCGCCGCGCCACAGGAACAGGGTCGTCCAACTCCCGTCGCCGGTACGGACGGAGGCGGGCGCCCCCGCTGCCGCCCAGAACGCTTCAGTGCCGGGTTCGCCGAGCAGTCCGTACGCGGCGAAGGAGTGGTCCGTGCCGGCCCCGCGGCCGGAGACGGGATCGGTCAGGCGCATGCGGATCTCCTTGTGAGCGGCAAGGGGAAGGACTAAGCTCTTCGGAATTAGGCGAGCCTAACCTAATTACGACGTTCCCGGGAGGTACCGACCGTGAGCACCAACCCCTTCGACGACGCCGAGGGCCGCTTCCTCGTGCTGGTGAACGGCGAGGGCCAGCACTCGCTCTGGCCCTCCTTCGCCGAGGTGCCCGGCGGGTGGACGACCGTCTTCGAGGAGAACACCCGAGGGGCCTGCCTGGAGTTCATCGAGGCCAACTGGACCGACCTGCGCCCCCGTTCCCTCGTACGGTCGATCGACGCCTGACCCGCGCTCCGGCCGACACCCACAGGGGGACGACACCGCCCATGCTGTGCACCAAGCTCATCAACGCCCGCTTCCTCACCATGGACCCGGACCATCCGGTCGCCCGCCAACTCGGCATCTGGCAGGGCCGGATCGTCGGCCTGGACGAGGCCGTCGCCGCCCTCCCCGCACGCGAGGTGATCGACCTCCAGGGCGCCACGGTGCTCCCCGGGTTCATCGACGCCCACGTGCACCTGCCCTGGACCGGCTTCACCCAGAACACCACCAGCATCGCGGGCTGTACGCGCATCGACGACGCCCTCGCGATCGTGGCGGACGCCGTCGCCCGGAAGAACACGCCCGGCGCCTGGGTGAGCATCGTCGGCTACGACCAACGGGCACTGGGACGCCATCTGACGGCAGCCGAACTGGACACGGTCAGCCAGGGCCACAAGCTGTACGTGCTGCACGACTCCGGGCACGGCTGCGTCGTCAACACCGCCGTCCTGGACCTGCTCGCCGCCGACGTCCCGCACGATAACGGCTTCCTCGCCGAGGGCGCGATGGGCGCCGCCCGCGCCCTGCGACTGCCGTACTCCCAGGAGGAGGTGGCCGAGTCCATCGGACGCGCCGCCCGCACCTGCCTGGCCGAGGGCATCACCGCCTGCGCCGAGGCCGGCATCGGCGGCGCCCTCTTCGGCCACACCCCGGTCGAGCTGGGCGCCTACCAACTGGCCCGGGAGAAGGGCCTGCTGCCGCTGCGGGTCCAGCTGATGGTCTCCGCCGACAGGCTGCGCCCGGTCGGCGCGCACGAGGCCGACGGCATCCCCAAGGCCCTCGACCTCGGCCTGCGCACGGGCTTCGGCGACGACTGGCTCTCCGTGGGCGCCCTCAAGATCTTCACCGACGGCGGCATGATGGCCCGTACCGCCGCCCTGAGCGCCCCCTACGAAGGCCTCGACCACGCGGGCCAGTTGCAGGACGACCCCGAGGCGCTCGCGCAGTCCATCGTGGACGGCCACCTCGGCGGCTGGCAGCTCGCCGTCCACGCCATCGGCGACCGCGCGGCCGACGTCGCCCTCGACGCCCTGGAACGCGCCCAGGGCCTGCGCCCCCGCCCCGGTGCCCGGCACCGCATCGAGCACGCCGGACTGATCCGCCCCGACCAGCTCCCGCGCATGGCCCGACTGGGCGTCAGCGCGGTGGTCCAGCCCGGTTTCCTGCGCTCCTTCGGCGACGACTACGCGGCGATCATGGGCGCGGAGCGGGCGCCCTGGCTCTACCGGGGCAGGGGGTTCCTCGACCACGGCATCACCCTGGTCGGCAGCTCCGACCGTCCGGTGACCGACGGCTCCCCGCTGCGGGCCGTCCAGTTCATGGTCGAGCGCGCCTCCGCATCCGGCCGGCTGATCGGCCCGGACGAGGGCATCACCGTGGACGAGGCCCTGCACGCGTACACCGTGGCCGGCGCCTACGCCTGCCACTGGGAGGACCGGGCCGGCAGCCTCACCCCGGGCAAACGCGCAGACCTGGTCGTGCTCGGCGACGACCCGCGCGGCGTGGACGTCTCGCGCATCGGCGACATCGAGGTGGTGGCAACGTACGTCGACGGCCGCGAGGCCGGAAAGTAGCCCGAGCGAAGGCCCGCCGCGTCCCCAGGGGCGCGGCGGGCCTTCGCCATGTGGCGCCGGGGTCGCTGCCGGCGATGAACCGTGGCGGTCTGGACCAGGCTGGATCTCATCGGTCGGCCGGGCAAACGTGGTGCGGGTCAAGATCACTGCATCGAGGTAATGAGGACGGCGTGTCAGGGTCCGCCGGACGTACCCGCCGTTAGTGTTCCCCGGGATCTGGACGGATTCCCGAATATTCCCCCCTCTTTTTCCTCTTTCACCGGTGACGTGCACTTATGCCGATCGCCGCCCTTACGAAGGAGAGCTCGACCGATGACTGTTGACACGAGCCAGGAAACGCAGCTGGAAGCCCCCCAGCAGTCCAGCCTGAGTACGGCCGCCGCCCGCAACCTTGCCAGCACGACCAAGTCCGCCCCGCAGATGCAGGAGATCACCTCCCGGTGGCTGCTGCGGATGCTCCCCTGGGTGGAGACCAAGGGCGGCACCTACCGGGTGAACCGCCGGCTCAGCTACACCGTCGGCGACGGGCGGATCGAGTTCATCCAGGACGGCGGCGACGTCCGGGTGATCCCCCGCGAGCTCGGCGAACTGGCCGTGCTGCGCGGCTTCGAGGACGAGGAGGTGCTGGCCGCGATCGCCGGCCGGTGCGTCCAGCGCGACTTCCGGGCCGGCGAGGTGCTCGTCGAGCGCGGCACCCCCGCCGACCAGATCCACCTGATCGCCCACGGACGGATCAACCAGACGTCCGTCGGCAAGTACGGTGACGCGGTCGCCGTCGCCGTCCTCGCCGACGGCGAGCAGTTCGGCGAGAACGCCCTGCTGGACGCGGACGCCACGTGGGACTACACCGCGACCGCCGAAACCCCCGGCACCCTGCTCACGCTGTCCCGCGCCGAGTTCGCCGCCGTGCTGTCCTCGGCGCCGAGCCTGCAGTCCCACGTCCAGCGGTTCAGCTCGCTCCCGCACCAGCGGCAGAACAAGCACGGCGAGGCCGAGATCGCGATGTCGGCCGGCCACACGGGCGAGGCCGAACTGCCCGGCGCCTTCGTCGACTACGAGCTCAAGCCCCGCGAGTACGAGCTGTCCATCGCGCAGACCGTCCTGCGGATCCACACCAGGGTCGCAGACCTCTACAACGGGCCGCACAACCAGACGGAGGAGCAGCTCAGGCTCACCATCGAGGCGCTGCGCGAGCGCCAGGAGCACGAGCTGATCAACAACCGGGAGTTCGGCCTGCTCCACAACGCCGCCTTCAAGCAGCGGATCCAGACCCACTCCGGCCCGCCCACCCCGGACGACCTCGACGAGCTGCTCTGCCGCCGCCGCGGCTCCAAGTTCTTCCTCGCCCACCCCCGGACGATCGCGGCCATCGGGCGCGAGTTCAACTCCCGCGGGCTCTACCCGGACCACGTCGACGTGGGCGGGCAGCAGGTCCCGGCCTGGCGCGGGGTCCCGATCCTGCCCTGCAACAAGATCCCCATCAGCAAGGAGAACACCAGCTCCGTGCTGGTCATGCGAACCGGCGAGGACAACCAGGGCGTCATCGGCCTGCGCCAGACCGGCCTGCCGGAGGAGTACGAGCCCGGCCTGTCGGTGCGCTTCATGGGCATCGACGAGAAGTCGCTCATCTCCTACCTGGTCACCACCTACTACTCCGCCGCGATCCTGGTGCCCGACGCGCTCGGCGTGCTCGAGAACGTCCAGATCGCCCGCAGGCGCGACTAGGCCCTGTCCGGGCGATCTTCGCGGGCCCGCGCCGTTCCCCCCGCTACCGCTGGGAGGTGCCCCCAGCCACGGCACCTCGCCGCGTTGTCGGAGCGCGCGAGTACGGCCGAGTACGAGCTGCGCTCCTCCGCCTTGCGATGCACCGCGCCTGGGGGCACCTCCCAGCGGTAGCTGGGGGAGCCGCGGCCTGATCCACGAAAATCGCCCGCACAGGACCCAGCGTGCCCACCCCCCCCGACGGCCACGACGGCCACGACGGCCGGCCAGGCCTCCGGGCCGGGCCGGCCGAGCGTGCCCGGGGCGGTCCGGGACAGCCCACCCACCCCAGCAAGGAGCCACGGATGCCCGAGCCCGGGCCTTCCCCTCTGCAGTCGAGCCTGCCTGCCGCTGCGGCCCGTTTCGGGGCCCACGTCTTCGCCAACGCCCTGGCCTCCGGTGTCGAGGCCGCCGGCGCCGTGTCCACCGTGCCCGCGGAAGTGCCCGTACAGGCGCCCGTATCCGACGCCGGGTCCGCCGCCGCGCGGCAGGTGAGCCCGGCCCTCGAACGGATCCTGCGCGGACCCAGCGGGCTGGGCACGGCGAGCCTGCACCCGGCCGCCCGGGGCGCGGAGCCGCTCGCGCCCGCGGCGCCCGAGCAGCCGGTGCCGGGCCATCCGATCCCCGGCCTCTACCACCACCCGATCCCGGAGCCCGATCCCGCGCGGGTGGAGGAGGTCAGCCGCAGGATCAAGGACTGGGCGGTGGACGAGGTCGACCTGTACCCCGACGACTGGGAGGGCGAGTTCGACGGCTTCTCCGTCGGGCGCTACATGGTCGCCTGCCATCCGGACGCCCCCAGCATCGAGCACCTGATGCTCGCCACCCGGCTGATGGTCGCGGAGAACGCGGTCGACGACTGCTACTGCGAGGACCACGGCGGCTCGCCCATCGGCCTCGGCGGACGCCTCCTGCTGGCGCACACGGCCCTCGACCCCCTCCACACGACGAAGGAGTACGAGCCGGAGTGGGCGCAGTCGCTCCACTCGGACGCGCCGCGGCGCGCCTACCGCTCCGCCATGGAGTACTTCCTCCAACTGGCCACTCCCTCCCAGGCCGACAGGTTCCGGCACGACATGGCCCGTCTGCACATGGGGTACCTCGCCGAGGCGGCCTGGGCCCAGACGGACCACGTACCCGAGGTCTGGGAGTACCTGGCGATGCGCCAGTTCAACAACTTCCGCCCCTGCCCCACGATCACCGACTCCGTCGGCGGCTACGAACTGCCCGCGGACCTCCACGCGCAGTCCGCCATGCAGCGGGTCATCGCGCTCGCGGGCAACGCCACCACGATCGTCAACGACCTGTACTCCTACACCAAGGAACTCGCCAGCCCCGGCCGGCACCTGAACCTGCCCGTGGTGATCGCCGAACGCGAGGACATGTCCGAGCGGGAGGCCTACCTGAAGGCGGTCGAGGTCCACAACGACCTCATGCACGAGTTCGAAGCCGAAGCCGCCGCCCTGGCGGCCGCCTGTCCCGTCCCGAGCGTGTCGCGCTTCCTGCGGGGCGTGGCCGTATGGGTCGACGGCAACCACTACTGGCACCAGACGAACACCTACCGCTACAGCCTGCCCGACTTCTGGTAAGGATGGACTTATCCGTGACTAGCACCGATCTCACCACCACCGCCGCCACATCCGCGGACCCCTCCGTGATCATCCCCTCCCCGGCGACGCCCTACCAGGGCGACATCGCCCGTTACTGGAACAACGAGGCCAGGCCCGTGAACCTGCGGCTCGGCGACGTCGACGGCCTTTACCACCACCACTACGGCATCGGCGACGTCGACCACGCCTCCCTCGGTGACGCCGGTTCCGGCGAGTACGAGAAGAAGCTGGTCGCCGAGCTCCACCGGCTGGAGTCCGCGCAGGCCGAGGTCCTCCTGAACCACCTCGGCCCCATCCGGCGCGAGGACACCCTCGTCGACGCCGGCTGCGGCCGCGGCGGCTCCATGGTCATGGCCCACCAGCGCTTCGGATGCAAGGTCGAAGGCGTCACCCTGTCGGCCAAGCAGGCCGACTTCGCCAACCAGCGCGCCCGTGAACTCGGCATCGAGGACCACGTCCACGCCCGCGTCTGCAACATGCTCAGCACGCCCTTCGAGACCGGGCAGGCCGCGGCCTCCTGGAACAACGAGTCGAGCATGTACGTCGACCTGCACGACCTCTTCGCCGAGCACTCCCGCGTCCTCGCGGTCGGCGGCCGCTACGTGACCATCACCGGCTGCTGGAACCCGCGCTACGGCCAGCCCTCGAAGTGGGTCTCGCAGATCAACGCGCACTTCGAGTGCAACATCCACTCCCGCCGCGAGTACCTGCGCGCCATGGCCGACAACCGTCTCGTACCGCAGGCCGTCATCGACCTGACGCCCGAGACGCTGCCCTACTGGGAGCTGCGGGCCACGTCCTCGCTGGTCACGGGTATCGAGGAGGCGTTCATCGAGTCCTACAAGGACGGTTCCTTCCAGTACGTGCTGATCGCCGCCGACCGCGTCTGACCGCGTCTGATCCCGCACGCCGGCCCGAGGGCCGGATCCGCCCCCCGGCGGACCCGGCCCCACCCGCCGCCCACGGGACCGGTCAGTCCACGAGGACGCCGGGGTTGAGGATGCCGTGCGGGTCCAGCGCCCCCTTCGCGGCCCGCAGCGCGAGGGCGAAGGGCTCGGGGCGCTGGCGGTCGTAGTCCGGGCGGTGGTCCCGGCCCACGGCGTGGTGGTGGGTGATGGTGGCCCGGTGGCGGTGCAGGACCTCGCCCGCGACGGCCTTGAGGTCGTCCCACAGGGCGACCTCGTCACCGGGCCGGCCGGCGGCGAGGACGGTGAAGTACGGGGCCGCGCCGTCCGGATACACGTGCGTCAGACGGCAGTTGACCGTCGCGGGGTGTCCGGTGGCCTTGAGCGCCGCCGCGCCCACCTCGGTGCGCACCGCGTCGATCAGGCCCGGGATCCGGTCCCAGGTGGCGGCCGTCTCGAAGGTCTCCGCGACGGCGCCCATCCTGGCCAGGCCGTCGCGCAGGTAGGGCATCCGAAGGAAGGCCGAACGCCAGGCGCCCACGGCCGCGTCACCGGACGCACCGGCGGCCGTGTCACCGCCCCCGTTCGCCGCCCCGCGCCGGCCGCCGTGCGAACGGGCCAGGGCGACGGCCCGGTCGAGCCGGGCGGTCACCGGTTCGTCCGCCGACTCGAAACCGAGCACCGCACCGCGCGGCCGTCCTGGGCCGCGCCCGACAGCGCGGCCTCACCGGCGTCCAGCAGACGGCAGTTGGCGGGGGAGAGGTCGGACTGCGCGAGGGCGCGCACCGCCCGGAGCGCGTCGTGGAAGTCGGCGAAGGAGACCGCGGCGGACGCCTTGTGGCGGGGGCGTTCCTGCACCCGGACCCATGCCTCGGTGATGATGCCGAGGGCCCCTTCGGAGCCCAGGAACAGACGGTCGGGGGAGGGGCCGGCGCCCGAGGCGGGCAGCCGCCAGGATTCGCCGGTGCCGGCCGGGGTCACCACGCGCATCGACTGCACGAAGTCGTCGATGTGCGTACGGCCGGTGGCGTAGTGGCCGCCGGCCCGGGTGGCGAGCCAGCCCCCGAGGGTGGAGAACTCGAAGCTCTGCGGGAAGTGCCGCAGGGTCAGGCCGTGCGGCCGCAGCTGGTCCTCCAGGCTCGGCCCGAGGGTGCCCGCCTGGATGCGGGCGGACCGGCCCTCGGAGTCGACCTCCAGGACGCGGCCCATGGCGGTCAGGTCGAGTGACAGCACCGCGCGGTGCTCGTCGCCCCGGTACTCCACGCCCCCGGTGACCGAGGAGCCCCCGCCGTACGGGACGACGGCGACCCGCCGCTCGCCGGCCCAGTCCAGCAGGTCGGCCACGTCCCGGTCGTCCAGCGGTCGGGCGACGAGGTCGGGGACGCGGCCGGGCCGCCCGCGCAGGGCGCGCATCACGTCGCGGTACGCCTTGCCCATGGCGTGGGCGGCGCGGTCGGCGGGATCGGCGGTGACCAGCCGGGCGAGGCTCCGAGGGGGCCGCACGGCGGAGCTGCCGATGCCCAGGTCCCGTACCCGGGGCACGGGGAGCGGGCGGGCGAGGGTACCGGGCAGGAGGGCGCCCATCGCGGCGCATTCGGCGTCGTCGGGATGGGCGTCGGCCCACCCCCAGCCCCACCAGGAGCGGGCACGGGACGTCGGTTGCGCGGTGGTGCCGGCCATGGGGCACTCCAGGGGTCGAGGTAATTTACCTAGCGGTAAATTACCTACTGATAATATCTGCTCATGGCAACCCCACCAGCCCCGATTTCGAAGGCCGGCACCAAGAGGGCCGGCACTCGGAAGGCCGGCACCAAAGGCGTCCCGCGGGAGCACCGCCGGCAGCAGATGCTGGAGGCCGCCGCGGAGGAGTTCGCCGCGCACGGCTACGCGGCCGCGTCGCTCCCCGCGATCGCCGCGCGCGTGGGCGTCACCAAGACGCTGCTGCACCAGTACCTCGGGACCAAGGAGGACCTGTACGTCGCCTGCCTGGTCCCCGTCGGGGACCGGCTGCTGGACGCGATCCGTACGGCGATGGGCCCGGACGGGACCGCGCCGCACACGCCGCTGCGCGTGCTGCACGGGATCTTCGCCGCCCTGGAGGGGAGGCGGGAAGCGTGGTTCGTGCTGTACGACACCACGCTGCCGGCCGGCGGCGAGGCCGCCCGCAGGGCTTCGGAGTACTGGACGGCCATCGACGGGCTCGCCGCCGGCGGCACCGCCGACCTGCTGCGCGCGGCCGGATCCACCGACCCGCTGGACGCCGACGCGCTCAAGTACGTCTGGCGGGACCTGGTCGCCACCCTCGTCCGCTGGTGGGTCAAGCATCCGGAGCAGTCCCCGGAGGCCATGACCCGGCGCTGCGCCCGCCTCTTCGCCGCCGCCGCCACGCTCAGTCCTGAAGGCGGGCCTTCTCTGCCTTGAGCTTGCGCCACACGGTCCCCAGCGCCTCCAGGTCCCGCTCGTCGAGGAGCTCGGTGAAGACCGGGGCCAGGGCTTCCCGCCGGGTGGCGTCGGCCGCGGCGAACACCGTGCGTCCGGCCTCCGTGAGGGCGACCTCCACCGAGCGGGCGTCGCGTGCCGAGGGCGTGCGGGTCACCAGGCCGCGGGTCTGCAGGGCGTCCACCACCCGGGAGACCTGGCTGCGGCTGAGCAGCGTGCTGTTGCCGAGGACGGAAGCGGGGACGGGCTCGGGGCTGGACGCCAGCCACAGCATGACCTCGAACCAGGACACGGGGAGGTCGTGGGCCTTCACGAGGGCGCGGTCGACGCGGTCGGTCATCGTGGTGCCGGCCCAGACCAGCCCGTAGAAGGCGTAGTCGGCCGCCGGCATCTCGGCTTCGGTGAGCTTCTTCGGCATGTCGGCAGTCTAGAGCTTGCGTGCGCACGCACATAACTTTATGGTGTGTGTGCACGCACATAAATCACGTTCCGTGAAAGGTGACCGTCATGTCGACCCTCCCCACCCCCGACGCCTCCCTCCGCACCGTCCTGATCACCGGCACCTCCTCCGGCATCGGCCTGGCGGCCGCCGTCGCCGCCGCCCGGGCCGGCTGGCGGACGGTCGCCACGCTGCGTGACACCGGCAAGGCCGACGCCCTGCGCAAGGCGGCCGCCGAGGCGGGCGTCGAGCTCGACATCCGACAGCTCGACGTCGTCGACGAGGCCTCCGTCACCGCTGCCGTGGACGGCGTGATCGCCGACTACGGCCGACTGGACGCCGTCGTGAACAACGCCGGCGCCGGGCACGTCGGCACCCTCGAACTCGAGACCGTCGCCGACGTCCGCGAGGTCATGGAGGTCAACTTCTTCGGCGTGCTGAACGTCTCCAAGGCCGCACTGCCGCACCTGCGGGCCACCGGCGGCCGCCTGATCACGGTCACCAGCGTCGGCGGCGTCATCGGCCAGCCCTTCAACGAGGCCTACTGCGCCGCGAAGTTCGCCGTCGAGGGGTACATGGAGAGCCTGGCCCCCGTCGCGGGCGCCGTCGGCGTGAGCGTGTCCGTCATCGAGCCGGGCGCCGTGGCCACCGAGTTCGTCAACAACCTCGGGCTCGACATCGAAGCCCGGATCGCCGAGGCGGGCCCGTACGCCGACGCGCTGCGCCACTACGTCGAGCGCACGGTCGGCCAGTTCCTGGACGGCGCCCAGACCCCGGCCGGCGCGGCCGAGTCCGTGATGGAGGCGCTGACCGTGGACCGGCCCGCGTTCCGCATCCAGACCTCGCAGTGGGCCCGCGACTTCACGGGCAACAAGCTGGCCGACCAGGACGGCTCGGCGGTCGTCGGCATGACGGGCACCTGGGTCGCCTGACCGCAGGGACCGGCCGGGCCGGGCGGCCGATCTGTGCTCCGCGCGGAACCGGGTGATGATGGCGGGAGATCGACGGGCCCTCGCGGAGGGCTCGTCCGAGCCGGGAGGTGACTCCTACGCATGGACGAATCACGCAGGGCCTGGATCATGATCGGCGGCGTCGTCGCCGTCATCTTCCTGAACCTCCTCGCCATCGTCCTGATGAACACCATCGGACGCTGACCGTCCGCTACGCGAGCTCGACGGTGGCCCCGAAGGCCCGCAGGCGGCCGACGACCTCCTCGGCGTAGGAATCGGCGGTCAGGCCTTCGCGGGCCAGGGCCAGCCGAGCGACCTCGAAGTCGTGCCAGACCAGAGTGAAGGGCGGGACGGCGCCGAATCCGCCGGACAGGCAGTCGAACAGCGAGTTCCAGCACCGGCCGTAGTATCCGCCCGGGCTGCCCAGCGCCTCTCCCAGCGCGCAGTGCAGGGCGTAGTGGCCGGTCACGTACCGGCCGTCGAGGTGGTACTCGCCGCCGGTCCGGTCCGGGCCGTGGCGCTTCTCCGTGAGCCAGAGCCATTCCCTCCGCAGCTCTTCCGGGAGCCGCGCCCACTGGTTGGGCTCGGTGGGGCGACCGTCCCGCCACACCTCCCACACCGGTTCGAGCTCCGGCCCGGGGTGTTCCTCGACCTCTCCGGAGACGGTGACGTCGAGCAGGCCGCCGCCGAGCTCGGAGGATCGTGTCCCGACGACCGACAGCCCGGCCGTCCGGCCGGCCATGACACGGCCCGCCCGGTCGACCGCCAGGACCTCCAGCCAGGTGACGCCGTGGCCCCGCGACAGGATCGGGGCGTCGGGGTCGCAGCCCATGAGCCGGAGCTCTACCGGTTCCGGAGGCCTCCGGGGCTGGAAGAGCCGGGGCATCGCCGCGCAGGAGCCGTACGGGGTGGCCCCCTCCGCGTCGGAGAGGTCGAAGCCGAACTGTCGCTGTCGATCCAGCGACGGTGTGCCGATGGGCCAGTCGGGCGGCCGGACCCCGGCCGTCACGGCGATGTCGACGAGTGAGGCGTCCTCCGGACCGGGCTGCTGGTCCACGACGACGGCGTCGCACAGCTCGTAGCCCCAGTCGTGCACCTTCTCGCCCTTGAGGCGCACTTCGATCAGCATGTCGCCGATCCGCCCGCCGTCCTTGCCGTCGACGGCGTCGCGGAGCCGGCCGAGCGGTGCGCACGAGAACAGCACCAGCTCCTCTCGGGGCACGACGGGCACCGGCGGTTCGGCGAACAGCCCTTCGATGTCGGCGCACTTCGCCAGCAGGTCGTATCCGTGGGCGTAGGGGTGGCTCCTGCCGTCCGGCCCGTGATCCCTCTCCTCCACCAGGACGTACCGGAGCGGCCTGCCGCGCTCCCGGCTCCAACGCTCGCGCCAGGGGTTTTCCATACCGCACATCGAACAGGGGCCGGCCCGGGATCTCATCCGGGTTTCGCGCCGGAAGGGCGGTCGCGAGCCGGTGGAAGGCCCTGTTCCGATGTCCTGACATCACGTCAAATCTCTTTACCGGTAAGGGGATCCGGCTCCGCTCGAAGCGGGAAAGAGGGGCCGCTCGGACCCTTGCCGTGCCGCCCGCGGTTCGCGAATGATGCTCCGGGCGTGTCGGCCGAAGGCGGCCGCGATGCGCGCGCCCTCGTCGAGCCGACCGGTCAGGAGCCCGTTTTGCGGACGAACCGTCACATCCGGAGATCAACCGTGGTCGTCGGGGCAGCCCTCGCGCTGGTCGTCGGCATTCCCCAGGTGGCCTTCGCCGCCCCGCCCGCGGCCCTGCCCGGCCAGGCCGAGGCGATCGAGCGGACCTTCCAGCCCGCCTACGACTACGACACCGACGGCTGTTACCCGACCCCCGCCATAGGCCCGGGCGGAGAACTGAACGGGGGACTCAAACCCACCGGAGCCCTCAACGGAAACTGCCGGGACGCCTCGGACCTCCAGAACACCAACGGCTACTCCCGCTGGAAGTGCAACAACGGCTGGTGCGCCGTGGTCTACGCGCTCTACTTCGAGAAGGACCAGGCCCTCGCCGGCATCTCCCTCGGCGGCCACCGCCACGACTGGGAACACGTCGTGGTGTGGATCCAGAACAACGAGGCCAAGTACGTCGCGACCTCCGCCCACGGCGACTTCAACGTCCACACCCGTGACCAGATCCGCTGGGACGGCACCCACCCCAAGATCGTCTACCACAAGGACGGTGTCGGCACGCACTGCTTCCGCGCGGCGAACACCAACGACGAGCCGCCCGAGAACCACCGCGGCACCTGGCAGTTCCCCACGCTCGTCGGATGGTCGGGCTACCCCGCCACCCTGCGCGACAAGCTCAGCCAGGCCGATTTCGGCAGCGCCCACTTCGGCCTGAGGGACGACTCCTTCGCCTCCCACCTCGCCGAGGCCAAGCCGGCGGGCATCCCCTTCGACCCGTACCAGTAGGTGCCGCCCGCAGCCCCCGGCGGCGGCCGGGGGCGTGCGGGTCACTTGCCCCAGATCCTGAGGTACCCCTCGCGGTAGCCGGCCGGATCCCAGGACGTGGCGCCGTCACTGTTGTCGGCCGTCGCGATGTGGACGGGGGCCACGTAGCCACTGGCCGGCCGGCCGGCGAAGGCGCGGTTGAACTCGTCGACGATCTGCCAGCCCTGCTGGGACAACGGCTCGGGGACGGTGGCGGCCTGGAACTGCTCGCTGTTGATCCGCTGGAAGGCGGACGGGTCGCCGTCGCCCGCGCCGATGTTGAAGGGCGGTCCGGCCCCGGGCTTGCCGGCCGCGCGCAGCGCCGGGGCCGCGTCCGCGAAGTAGAGGTCGTTGATGGCGACGGAGTGGGTCCAGTCGCCCTGGAAGCGGGAGACGAGCGAGGAGACCGCCTGCGGGGTGCGGCTGGCGGCGTCCGGGATGGGGATGTTCTCGGTCGTCAGGAGCCGTACGCCGGAACAGGTGGCCAGCTCCTGCCGGATGAGCTCGGACTTGTTCTTGGCGAAGGGGATCGAGTCGTCGGTGAAGAGGACGACTCCGGCGTCGCCGCGGGACCGGGCGATGATCCAGTCCGCGCTGATCCTGGCCACGTCCTCCACCTTCGTGGTGACGTTGGTGAAGAGCCGGGGGTGCTCGCTCGGACCGGGCGACCCGACCGCGTGCCAGCCGACGACCGGGATGTGCGCGGCCTCGGCCCGCGCCATCTGCTGCGAGGTCAGCTGGGGGTCGAAGCCGCCGATGACGATGCCGGAGGGCTTGAGCGTGATGGCCTGGCTGAGCGCCGCCTGGATGCCGGCGGGGGTGCCGTCCCCGTCGATCACCCGGAGCTTCCAGCCGATGGCCTTCGCGGCCTCCTCGACGCCCTTGGCGACGCCCGCGACACCGGGGTTGGTCATGGTCTGTGCGACGTAGACGAGGGTCTTGCCGGACGCCGCCGGGGGCCCGCTGGTCGGGCCGTGCCAGGCGGCGTCGGAGTTCTCGGCCTGCCGGACGGCCACCGCGGCCCTCGCGAGGGTGGCGGGGCACCCGGTTTTCGACGGCCCGGCGCCCGTCGACGGGCCGCTCCCGCAGCCGGTGACGAGGACCGTGGCCGCCGTCAGCAGGGCTGATGCGGCGGTGAGGGTGGTCTTGCGGTTCGGGTACACGGTGCTCCTGGCGCGGGTGCGCGTACGAGGTCTGCTACGGGTGGCTGTCCTGCGGTGGTGCGGCCGCGGGCTCCGCGGGGGACCGGCGGGCCGCCGTGGTGCCGGTGCGCAGCCGGCGGCGGGCCGAGTAGCCGGCGAGGCCGACGGCGATGAGCAGCGTGGCGCCGTTGAACAGCGGCGTGGCCCAGAACTGGGCGCCGAGCTGGCCGATGCCCGCGAGGCCGATGGCGAGGACGGCGACGGCCACGACGGTGCCGAGGACGTTGGCGCGGCCGGGTTTGATCGTGGTGGCCCCGAGCAGTGCGCCGACGAACGCGGGCAGCAGGTACTCCAGCCCGACACTGGGGTTGCCGGTCTGCTGCTGGGCCGCGAGGAGGACCCCGGCGCAGCCGACGATCAGACCCGATGCGGTGAAGGCGTACACGGAGTACCGGTGGGTGGGGATGCCGATGATGCCGGCGGCGCGCGGGTTGGAGCCGATGACGTACAGGTACCGGCCGAGCGGCAGCCGCTCCAGGACCACCCAGAGGACGGCCGTGAGGGCGAGGACGTAGAAGGCCGGCAGCGGCAGCCCGAGGAACCGGGAGTCGTAGAGGCCGGTGAAGGCGGCGGGCAGGCCGTCCGGGCCGGGGACGATCCGGCCGCCGTCGGTGATCCAGCCGGTGAAGGCGTACATGATGCTGCCGGTGCCGAGCGTGGCGATGAAGGAGTCGATCTGCCCGAACTCGACGATGACGCCGTTGACCGCGCCCGACACCGCCCCTCCGAGGATCACGACGAGGCAGGCGAGGGGCCAGGGCCAGCCCTCGTTGACGATGAGCTGCATCACCAGCACGTGCGCCAGGCCGAGACCGTAGCCGATGGACAGGTCGAACTTGCCGGCGGCGATCGGGACCGTCGCGCCGAGCGCCAGGAGGGCGGGGATCGACTGGTTGGAGAGGATCGAGGAGATGTTGTCCCGGGTGGGGAAGGTGTCCGGCAGGGTGAGGGAGAAGACCAGGAAGAGCAGGACGGCGAGGGCCAGGAGACCGTAGCCGCCGATGAGGTGCCCGCGGAGGTGGCCCAGCAGGGACCGGGGCGAGGGGGATCGGGTCATCGGCTCGTCGTGGTCCCGGTGGTCGGGGGCATGGCCGAGGCGGTCCGGGTGAGTTCGGTGACGGTGAGCGCCGCACCGCTGAGTTCGGCGCTCACGGTCCCGCGGACGAACACCAGCGCGCGGTGGCACACGTCCGCGACCTCCTCGAAATCGGTGGAGATGAGCAGGACCGCCAGGCCGGAGGCCAGCGCGTCGTCGAGCAGCCGGTGGATCACGGCCTTGGCGCCGACGTCCACACTGGCGGTCGGCTCTTCGAGGACGAGCAGGCGCAGGTTCCCGCGCAGCCACCGGCCGACCATCACCTTCTGCTGGTTGCCGCCGGACAGGGTGGCGATCGGCACCTCGCTGTCGCGGGGGTGCACGGAGAAGCGGTCGATGAGGGCGGTCGCCTCGGCGCGCTCGCGCCGGGGACCGGTCCACCGCAGCGCCGGGACGCCGGCCGCCCGGGGGTTCGCCAGGAAGTTCTCCCGCACGGTCAGTTCGGCGGCGCAGCCCTCCTCCTGACGGTTGCCCGCCACGAAGCCGACGCCGGAGTCGAGGGCGGCGGAGACCCGGCGGGGGCGGTACGGCCGGCCGTCGAGCAGGGCCGGCCCGCCGAGCATCGGCCGGGCGCCGGCGAGGGCGCGGCCCAGGTCCATGTGGCCGGCGCCGGTCAGGCCCACCATGCCGAGGATCTCGCCGGCCCGCAGGTCCAGGCTGACCGGTCCGGCGTACGCCGTCCGCACGCCGTCGAGGCGCAGGAGGGGCGGGCCGGTGGTGGCGCGGGGCGCGGTCGGCGCGTGGGCGGACGGTTCGTGGCCCACGATGGCGCGCACCAGCCGGGCGGGGCCGAAGCCGGCGAGGGGACCGCGTTCGACCACGCGGCCGTCGCGCAGGACGGCGAAGGTGTCGGCGACCTTGTACACCTCGTCGAGGCGGTGGCTGACGTAGAGGATGCCGTGCCCCCGGTCGCGCAGGGCGTGCAGGACCGCGAACAGCCGGGCGCAGTCCGCGGCGGGGAGGGTGGCTGTCGGCTCGTCGAGCACGATGAGCTCGGCCTCGGTCGCCAGGGCGCGGGCGATGGCGACCAGCGAGCGCTCGGCGGGGGCGAGGTCGGCGATGCGGGCGTCGGCGTCCAGGTGCCCGGCGACGATCCGCAGGGCCTCGTCGCAGCTCTCCCGGGTGCGCCGCCATGAGATCAGTCCGCGCCGGCGCGGGTAGCCGGTGCCCAGGGCGACGTTCTCGGCCACCGTCATCCACTCGACGAGACCGAGGTCCTGGTGGATGAAGGACATGGTGCGGGCGGCGGCGTGGGAGCCGAGCGGGTGGCCGGCCACGGTCACCTCGCCCTCGTCGGCGTGGTGGACCCCGGCGAGCACCTTGATGAGGGTGGACTTGCCGGCGCCGTTGGGACCGAGCAGGGCGAGGACGCTGCCCCGGTGGATGTCCAGGTCGACCGCGGCCAGCGCCACGGTGCCGCCGAACCGCTTGCCGAGACCGCGGATGCGCACCAGGGGTTCGCCACCGACGGGAGGGGGCGGGCTCATCGAGGTGTCGGGAGCGTCATGCACAGACTTCTCCGGGGGTCGGCCTCCGAGTTCTTCCCGACTGCATGGGGGATTCTATGCCGATCTGACGGTGTATCTCCGGTATTGAACTCGCCGGGCGCCGGGATGTGCCCGTCGCGGGCGCCGCCGTCACGCCGCGGTCAGAGCGCACTCGGCCCAGATGACCTTGCCCTCGGTGGTGTAGCGGGTGCCCCAGGCCTGGGAGAGCTGGGCGACGAGGAACAGGCCGCGGCCGCCTTCGTCGGTGCTGGCGGCGTGGCGCATGCGCGGGGCGGTGCTGCTCGCGTCGTACACCTCGCAGATCAGGGTGCGGTCGAGGATGAGGCGTACCCGGATGGGCGCGGTGCCGTAGCGGACGGCGTTGGTGACCAGCTCGCTGAGCAGCAGTTCCGTGGCGAACGCGGACTCCTCCAGCCCCCACCGGCCCAGCTGGCTCACGGCGGCGGCGCGGACCTCGCCGACCATGGCCGGGTCGGCGGCCAGGTCCCACGAGGCGATCCGGTCGGGGGACACGGCGTTGGTGCGGGCGACGAGGAGGGCTATGTCGTCCCCGGGGTGCTCGGGCGCCACGGCGTCGAGCACCGCCTGGCAGGTCTCCTCGGGGGCGCGGTCCGGGTGGGCCAGTGCGCGGATGAGCTCGTCCAGGGACACGTCGATGTCGCGATGGCGGTCGTCGATGAGCCCGTCGGTGTAGAGGACCAGCTGGCTGTGCTCGGGGAGTCGCATCTCGACGGACTCGAAGGGCAGGCCGCCGAGGCCGAGCGGGGGTCCCGCCGGCAGTTCGAGGAGGGTCACGGTGCCGTCCGGGTGGACCAGCGCGGGCGGCGGGTGGCCGGCCCGGGCCATGGTGCACCGCTGCGAAGTGGGGTCGTAGATGGCGTAGAGGAAGGTGGCGCCGACGATGCCGCTGCCGAGGGCCGGGTTGTCCCCGCCCTCCTCGCGGTCGAGGCGCACCATCAGGTTGTCGAGGTGGGTGAGGAGTTCGTCGGGGGCGAGTTCCAGTTCGGCGAAGTTGCGGGCGGCGGTGCGCAGCCGGCCCATCGTGGCGGCGGCGTGCAGCCCGTGGCCGACGACGTCGCCGACGAGGAGGGCGACGCGGGTGCCGGACAGGGGGATGACGTCGAACCAGTCGCCGCCCACTCCGGACTCGGCGGGCAGGTAGCGGTGGGCCACCTCCACGGCGACCTGGTCGGGGAGGCCGCGCGGGAGCAGGCTGCGCTGCAGGGCCAGGGCGAGGGTGTGTTCCCGGGTGTAGCGGCGGGCGTTGTCGATGCAGAGGGCGGCGCGGGCGGCGAGCTCCTTGGCCAGGGACCGGTCGTCGTCCCCGTAGGGGGCCGGGTCCTGCGAACGGTAGAAGCTCGCGATGCCCAGGAGGACGCCGCGGGCGAACAGGGGGACGGTGATGAGGGAGTGGATGTTGTGCGCGAGGAGCAGCTCGGCGTGCTCGGGGTCCTGGGCGATCCAGCCGAAGGCGGCCTTCAGATCGGGTTCCAGCACGGGCTGACCGGTGGTCAGGGAGCGCATGTGGGGCGTGGTCGGGCGCAGGGTGACCTGCTCGCCCACCGGGTAGAAGGGGCAGTCCTCGCGGATTCCGTGGACCACCGTTCGCCGCATCTCGGTGGTGGGGTGGGCGGACTCCTCGCCGCGCAGGACGGCCTCCGGCATGTCGATGGTGACGAAGTCGGCCAGCCGCGGGACGGCTATCTCGGCGAGCTCCCAGGCGGTGCGGCCCACGTCCAGGGTGGTGCCGATGCTGTTGCTGGCCTCGGCCAGCAGCTCCAGACGGCGCCGCGCGGCGACGGCGTACTTGCCCACCTCGGGCTCGCCCACCAGCACCAGCCCGCGGACCATGCCGCCCGCGGCGTCCTCGGAGCCGGCTGCGGCTGCGCCTGCTGTCCCCGCCGTGGCGGATGTGCCGAGTGTGCCGCCGGACGTGCCGGGCGCGCGGGCCGCCCGCGTGGGCGTACGGGGCACGGCGCGGGACAGGGGTCCGGGCGGCGGGCCGGTGGGGGCGGGGGCGTGCCGTTCGTCCTCGTCGGGCAGGAGCGCCTCGATGACGATGCCCTCCACCCCGGAGGGGCTCGTCACGGGGCGGCTCACGAGGGTGACCCACCGGTCGCGGGAGAGGGGCACGTCCGCGGCCGCCCACTGGGCCGAGGACATCAGCTCCGTGGCCTTCTCCTTGAGCGTCATCTGATCGCTCTGCTCCAGCTCGCTCTGGAGCAGCTCGGACATGCCGAGCGCGTGTCCGTTGCCGCTGTGGTCCTCGGCCCCGGTCCGGCTCGCGGCCTCGAGATAGGCGTGCAGCAGGCCGCGTTCACGCGCCGAACTCTGCTCCATCAGCCGTCGTTCGATGGCCTCGGCCGCCTTGCGCACCACGGGGATCAGGGCCGGGTCCGCGTCGGTGTAGGGATAGCCGAGGCACAGGACGCCTTCGATGTGCCCGCTGAGCTGGTCGCGCAGGGGGATCGCCGTACAGGCGCTCGACTGGGACCGCTCGGCGAAGTGCTCGGCGCCGAAGACCTGACAGAGCCGCCGTTCCGCGAGGGTGAGACCGATGCCGTTCGTACCGGCGAACTGCTCGGCGAAGACGAAGCCCGGGACGGTCTGGATCGGGGAGAGGCGCTTGACCATGGACTTCTCGCCGAAGCGGCGTTCGAGGACGGTGCCGTACCCGTCGGCGAGGCTGATGTTCATCTGGCTGCCCGCGAAGACCGACTCCAGTCGGTCGAGTACGGGCCGGGCGGCGCGGATGAGCCGGCCGTCCGGGTCGAAGTCCTGCGTGAAGGGAAGCTCGGACTGGTCGGGCGAGAGGCCCAGCAGCCGGCTGCGCTGCCACGAGTGCAGGATCGGCCCCCGCACGCTCCCCTCGACCGACTCGCCGTGCAGGAACCGGTCACGGGGATGCACGGGTCCGATGCGGTCTTCCACCACCCCCATCTGCACCACTTCCCTCGGCTCTCAGTCCCTGGCCCTCGGGCCCTCAGCCCTCGATGTTCACGCCAAAATGCCCTGAATCGACAGATTTGAGTATATTCCTCGGGCTCGCCCTCACAGGATCGCGACAGGATTGACGGGCGAACCCGTCCCGCCCGGGACGTTCAGCGGCGTCACGACGAGCATGAAGGCGTATCGGCCCGTTTCGGCGCAGGCGGCGGAGAGCGGTTCCAGATCGAGGTTGTCCAGCAGCGGCACTCCCATCGCGGTGACGGCGAGCGTGTGCACGGGGGAGTGCAGCCCCTCGACGGGCGAGGGCCGGACGTCGCTGTCCCCGTCGCCCCCGAGCAGCGCGATGGCGCGCTCGGCCAGCAGCGGCACGGCGTCCACGTGCCAGCCCGCGCTCGCCCCGCCGGGGTCCCAGGGGCCGGCTTCGCGTCGGCGGCGGAAGGCGCCGGAGCGCAGCAGCACCGCGTCGCCGTCCCCGATCGTCACACCGAGCGCCTGCTCGGCGGCGATGAGGTCCCGCGCGTGCACCGCGCGCCCGGGATCGAGCCATTCGATCCCGAGGACGGCCGGCAGGTCGACCAGTACGCCCCTGGTGACCAGCGGGCCGAGCGCCGACACCGCGCCGAAGCGGGCGCCCGCGGCATCGACGCAGTCGCGGGCCGCACGGCCGTCGTACAGTTGCCCCCGGTAGGCGACGTGTGACAGTGCGTCGAGGTGGCTGACGCCCTTGCCGTGGTAGTCCACGGCCAGGAAGTCCTTGTAGACGGACGGCTCCGGGGCCTCCACGTCGCCGAGGTCCGACATGTGGTGCAGGGCGGGCTTCGCGTTGTCCGGACCGGGCCGGGTGTCCCAGGGCCGGGCCATCGGGACGACCGTCCCGGACCGGACCAGGGCGGCGGCCCGCCGCACGTGGTCCGCCGTCACCCTGTTCCAGGCGCCGCGGTCGGCCGCCGCCCACCGGCCCCACGTGCGGACCTCGTCGAAGAGCGCGTCGAACTCCCGGCGGGAGACGGCGGGCCCGTTGCCGGGAGCGGCGGCCGGCGGGGGGCCGGGGGCGTCGGCGGGGTCGTGGCTCATGTGCGCATCAGCGCTCCAGGGTCCGTAGGGCTGTCGCCCCAGGATTCCCTGCCGTCCCCGGTACGCGAGCGGACGCGCGGGCCGACCCCCGATCCCGTCGGTGTCAGGCACCCGCCAGGGGGGCCGGGCCGCCCGTCAGGGCGACGTGGAGGCCGTCCGCCTGGACGCGTACGGACGTGGCCTTGAGCCCCAGCGGGTACTTCTCCGGCGCATCCGCCTCCGGGCCGAGAGCGCCCTCGCCCATGCCGAACTGCCCGGTGGGGACGGAGTGGCCGAACACGGTGAGCCCGTCCACGGCGAGGGTGACCTTGCCGTCCGCCAGTACGGGACGCAGCGTCAGCTGTCCGGCGCCGCCCGGGCCGACGGAGGCGAGGACGGTCCCGCGCGCCGGATCGGTGGTGACGGCGGACACCGGGACGGCGGGTACGGCCGTCCGGATCGCGGCGGCGAGGGACTGCGTCGAGGCGGTCACCTCGGCGTGCGTGCCGCCGACGGTGCCCCCGTCGCCGAGGCGGACGTCGTCCAGCCGTGCGCGGACGCGGACCTGGGGGAGGCGCCCGACCCGGGCGTCGTCGCTGCTGATGTCGAGCCGGGGGATGTTCCCCCGCGCCAGGTCCCACAGGGCCCAGTCGTCGGCCACGCCGACCGCCACGTCGCCACCGAGGCCGGGCGCCGCCTGCGTGACGTGGTTGCGGATCACGGCGCGGGCGGTGAACTCGGCCGCGCCCGCGGCGACGGCGGACAGCAGGACCGCCGTGGTCGTGATGGTGAGGACGAGGTGGCGGCGCAGGGCCGCGCGGGTCTTCGTCAGGCGCTGTTTCATCGCCGGACTCCTTGATCGGTCGTGGCCTGGACCGCGGCCGGAAGTGCTGGGGTGGACAGGGGAGACGGTGCGGGCGCGGCGGCCGGGCCTTCCGGGTCGAGATGCGGAAGGAGCCGGTCCAGCCAGCCGGGGAGCCACCAGTTCGCCCGCCCGAAGAGGTACATGGACGCCGGCACCAGCAGCAGACGGACCACCGTGGCATCGATGATCACGCTGACGCCCAGGCCGAGGGCGAGCATCTTGACGGCGACGTTCGCGGAGAGCAGGAAGGCCAGGAAGACGCTGGTCATGATCATGGCGGCGCAGGTGATGACGCGGGCCGTGGCGGCGAGGCCGGTGGCGACGGCCAGGTGGTTGTCCTCCCGGTGCAGCCACGCCTCGCGGATCCGGGACAGCAGGAAGACCTCGTAGTCCATGGAGAGTCCGAAGACTATCGCGAACATCATCATCGGCACGTACGACTCGACGGGCACCTTCTCGGTGACGCCGAACAGCTCGCCGCCCCAGCCCCACTGGAAGACCGCGACGACCACCCCGTACGCGGCGGCGATCGAGAACAGGTTGAGCACGGCCGCCTTGAGCGCGATCAGCGGACTGCGGAAGACGGTGAGCAGCAGCAGGAAGGCCGCGGCCACGACCACACCGATGATCAGGGGCAGTTTGGCGGTGAGGGTGTCGGTGAAGGTCTGGGTGGCGGCGGCGGTACCGGTGACATAGCCCGTGGCACCCGTGCCCGAAAGCGCCCGCGGCACCGTCTCGTCCTGCAAGGTGTGGATCAGGTCGGCGGTGGCGCCGTCCTGCGGTCCGGTGGCCGGGGTGACCGTGGTGATGAGCAGGACGTTGTCCGGGCTGGGCACCGGGGTCGTCACCGATGCCACGCCCGGTACGGCGGCCAGTTCCCGCTGGAGCGAGGCGGCGAGCTCCTGGCGCCGGGCTCCGTCGGCGACCTGCCGGCTGTCGAGGTGGGCCACGACGGTGAGCGGACCGTTGGCGCCGGGGCCGAAGCCCTCGGTGATCAGGTCGTAGGCCCGGCGGTCGGTCCTGCCGGTGGACTGCGCTCCGGCGTCCACGTGCCCGAGCCGCATGGACGCGACCGGGACGGCCAGGACGCCGAGCACGAGCAGACCGCTGACCAGGAACAGCCAGGGGCGCCTGCTGACCGTGACGGCCCAGCGGTGCCAGACGTCGCCCTCGCCGGTGGGTTCGGCGACCGGGGTGCGCACGTGGAGGCGGTCGATGCGGCTGCCGAGCAGGCCCAGCAGGGCCGGAGTCAGCGTCACGGTCGCGGCGGCCGCCACGACCACGCTGATCCCCGCCGCGACGCCGAGCGTGCCGATGAAGCCCACACCGGAGACGCAGAGCCCGCCCAGGGCCATGGCGACCGTGGCGGCGGCCACCAGCACCGCACGCCCGCTGGTGGCGACCGTACGCCCGACCGCCTCGACCGGCTCCGCGCCCGCCTGGAGCAGCGCCCGGTAGCGGGTGGCCAGGAACAGCGCGTAGTCGATGCCGACGCCGAGGCCCATCATCGCGGCCAGGGTCGGGGACGCCTGCGCGAAGTCGAAGGACCCGGCGAGCAGTCCGAGACCGGCCAGGCTGACGGCCAGGCCGAGCACGGCCGTCAGCAGCGGCAGACCGGTGGCTGCGACGCTGCCGAAGCCGATCAGCAGCACGAGCACGGCGACGGCCAGACCGATGGCCTCCGAGGTGTGGTCGGCGGACTTGGGCGTGGCCAGCTGCCCGAGCGGGGCCCCGTACTCGACGGTGACCTGGTCCGCGCGCAGCGGCTCGACGGCGCTGTCGACCCCGGTGAGGTAGGAGGGTTCGAAGGTCGCCGGGTTCCCGTCGAAGCGGACGGTGATCTGGGCGGTCCCGCCGTTCGCGGAGACCGCCCCGGGCGTGGTGAGCGGGTCGGCCACCGACAGGACGTCGGGCAGCCGGCGCAGGCGGTCCACGGACGATTCGATCGCGGCCCGGTGACCGGTGACCGAACCCTGGTCGGAGGTGATCACGATGGGGGCGGCCGTGCCGCCGGAGCCGCTGGTGTGGGCCTTGAGCAGGTCGGCGCCGGTCTGCGTGGAGGTACCCGGCAGGGAGAAGCTGTCGGCGAAGGATCCGCCCCACACATGATTCGCCAGCCCGAGACCGGCCAGCAGCACCACCCACAGGGCGACGACCCGCCAGGCGTGCCGGGCACACCGGCTTCCGATCCGATGGAGGAGACCCGGCCCCCCGGCCGATGGAGTGTTCATGGGACCTCATGGTGCGCGGCGCCTGTAAGGGGGGCGTGGGCGCATTGTTCGGGGAATGTACGGGCACCCGCGCGCCCGCCGGGAAGAGGAGCCGCGCCCGCTCACACGGTCTCGGGCGCCGGCGGAAGGCTGACGGTGAAGCAGGCGCCGCCCTCCGGCCCGTGCCCCTCGACGCGGATGGCGCCACCGAGGCGGCCGGTCAGCCGGTGGGCGATGGCCAGGCCCAGGCCGGAGCCGACCGGGCGGCTGTCCCGGTAGCGCTCGTGGAGGGCGCCGTGGTCGAAGGCGATGCGCACGTCGTCCTCGGTGAGGCCCGGCCCGCCGTCGCGGACCTGCAGCTCGGCCCCGCCGTCCGGGGCGGCGCGGACGGCGAGGACCAGGGGCGCGCCCTCGGGCGTGACCCGCAGGGCGTTCTGCACCAGGCCGTCGATCAGCTGCCGGACCCGGAAGGCGTCCGTCTCGACGACGACGGGCCGCCCGGGCCGCTCCAGCCGGAGCCCGACACCGTGGCGGGCGCAGGGGCCCGTCCAGAAGGCGGCGGCCTCGGCGACGACCGCGCCCAGGTCGGCGGCGGCCATGTCGAGACGGAAGTCGTCCGCCTCCAGCCGGGCCAGGTCCAGCAGGTCCCCCAGGAACCGGTCCAGGCGCCGGGTCTCGTCGGCCAGGACGCCGCCGACCTCGGGCACCCGCTCCGGCTCGATCAACCCGTCGGCGAGCGCCTCGGCGTATCCCTGCAACGCGGTCAGCGGAGTGCGCAGGTCATGGGAGACGGAGAGCAGGAACTCCCGCTGCCGGTTCTCGCTGTGCGCCAGCGCCTCGTCCAGGACGTTGAGGGCCCGCCCGATGTCCGCGGTCTCCCGGGGACCGTCGACGGGGGCCGGCACGCCGCGTTCGCCGTCGGCCAGCCGGTGCGCGATCTGCGAGGCCCGCACCAGCGGACGGGCGATGCGCCGGGCCAGGAGGGCCCCGGCCAGGGCCGCGCCGAGCATGCCGACGATCAGCGGCACGATCACGTTGCGGCGGATCTGGTTCGTGTTCTCGCTGACCACCGCGTACGGCTCGGTCAGCACGACGGCGCCGCCGCGTACGCCGGGCCGCCCCACCAGCAGCACCTCCTCGCCGCCGAGGATGCCCGTGGTGGAGACCTGCTCCCCGGCCAGCAGTGCTGATTTCGACGCCCGGTCGACGGCCGGGGTGGCCGTTCCGCTCACCGCGCCGTCCGGGGCGATGACCGCGAGCTGCACCCCGTTGGGCCCCGCCAGGACCTGGGCGCCGGTGAAGAGCGCCTCGGACAGCGCCGGCAGGCGGCTGAGCACCGTCGCCTGACGTGCTAGCTGGTCGCGTTCGCGCTGCTCCGCGCCGTGCGCGGCGGTCTGCCAGGCGATCAGCCCGGTGAGCGCCACGGCGAGCGCCGCCACCACGGTGCTCAGCACCACGATGTTGCGCGCGAGCGAGCCACGGGTACCGGAGCCGGGGCGGGGACGGTTCACGTGCGCGGGGCGATCGCGCTGTACCCGACGCCCCGGACCGTACGGATCGGGCTCGCGTCGCCGAGCTTGGCGCGCAGCTGCGAGACGAAGACGTCGACCATCCTCGTGTCGCGGTAGCCCGGGTAGCCCCACACCTGGGCGAGCAGCTGCTCACGGGTGAAGACCTGCCCCACGTGCCGGAGCAGGTGCGCCAACAGGTTGAACTCGGTGGCCGTGAGCTCCACCGGCTCACCGTCGCGGCGCACGGTCCGGCTGACCGGGTCCACGCTGAGCCCGCCGAGGCTCTCGGCCGGCGGCGCGGGTGGACCCGCTGCCCGGCGCAGTACGGTCTTGACCCGTGCGACCAGCTCGCGCGGCGAGAACGGCTTGGTCAGGTAGTCGTCCGCGCCCAGTTCCAGGCCCAGGATCCGGTCGGCCTCCTCACCGCGCGCCGTGACCAGCAGCACCGGCGTCCAGTCGCCCGCGTCGCGCAGGGCACGGCAGAAGGAGATGCCGTCCGTGCCCGGCAGGCCGATGTCCAGCACGATGGCCACCGGACGCATCCGCCGCGCGGCCGCGAGTCCGGCGCTCCCGTCGGCCTCGACGTGGACACCGAAGCCCTCGCGCGACAGGTAGAGCCTCTGGACGTCGGAGATGTGGCGCTCGTCCTCGACGATCAGCACGAGGCCCTTGGACTCCGAACCCGTCATCACTGCCTCTCACGTGCGGAAACACCGTCGATGCTAACCCCGTCGACCCGGCATTGCGGCGGGCGCGCCGCCGCCCGTACATTCCCCGAACAATCCGCCGGCCCGGTGCCGTCAGACCTCCGGGAACACCGGCGCGATCCCGAGGGCGGGCGCGATGGCCCGCCAGACCGTCGACTGGGCCGTGGCGAGGTCGACCCGGGGGTCGTCCAGCATCAGGCGGATGCCGAGGCCGTCGCACAGCGCCAGCACCAGCGTGCCGATCGCGGCGACGTCGCAGTCGGTGAACTCGCCCGACGCGATGCCCCGTTCCACGGTCCCGGCGACCCACGCGTGCAGCTGGTCGTACAGGTCGACGGCGAGGGTCCGGGCCGTCCCGTCGCGCAGCGCGCGCACCCACAGCTCCTGCCAGAGCTTCCAGTCCTGGCGGAGCTCCTCGTCCGTGGGCAGCATGCTGCGCACGATGCGGGCCAGGACGACCGCGGCCGGGTCCGTACCGGTGTCGCTCCCGGTGTCCGTGCCGGTCCGGGCGAAGGAGTGCGTCATCGCCTCGGCGAAGAGCTTCTCGCGGGTGTCGAAGTGGTAGTGCAGCAGGGCCTTCGAGACACCGGCGTGCTCGGCGACCTTGCGCATGCTGACGTGCTCGAAACCGATGTCCGCGATCACCTCGCACGCGGCCGTGAGGATGCGTTCCCGCGTTTCGAGTGCGCGCTCGGCCTTGGTCACGTTGGCTGCTCCCCGTGTCGGCGCCCGTTGGGTCGGTGGGTGGGTGGTTGAGCGGGTGGTGGGCGCAAGGCCCGGCGGCCGGACCCGCCGGACACCATCCTCGCGCATCGGGCCCCCGGTCCCCGGCCGTTGGACCGCGGCGGCCGGGAACGGGGGCGGGGAACTGGGCCCCTCATCGGGTCAGGCGTAGGTGTGGAAGCCCCGGCCCGTCTTGCGGCCGAGCAGGCCCGCGTCCACCATCCGGGCCAGCAGCGGCGGCGGGGCGTAGAGGGGCTCCCGGTACTCCGCGTACATCGACCGGGCGATGGCCTGGACGGTGTCCAGCCCGATCAGGTCGGCCAGGGCCAGCGGCCCCAGCGGGTGGGCGCAGCCCAGGGTCATCCCCTGGTCGATGTCCTCGGCCGAGGCGATCCCGGACTCGGCCATCCGCACCGCGGCGAGCAGGTACGGCACGAGGAGCGCGTTCACCACGAAGCCCGCCCGGTCCTGGGCGCGGACCACCCGTTTGCCCAGCACCCCGGAGGCGAACTCCCGCGCGCGCCGGGCGGTTTCCTCGCCGGTGAGCAGCGAGGGGACCAGCTCCACCAGGGGGAGCACCGGGACGGGGTTGAAGAAGTGCAGGCCGACGACCTGGGCCGGCCGCGAGGTGGCGGCGGCCAGCCGGATGACCGGGATGGACGAGGTGTTCGTCGCCAGCACGGCGTCCCGGCGCTCCACCACCCGGTCCAGCCGTGCGAACACCTCCAGCTTGGCCCGCTCGTCCTCGGCCACCGCCTCGACGACCAGGTCCCGGTCCGCCAGCAGGGACATGTCCGTGGTCAGCGTGATCCGGCCGATCGCGGCGTCCTGGTCGGAGGCGGTCAGCTTCCCGGCCGCCGCGGCCCGGGCCAGGGAGCGCTCGATCCGTTCCAGGCCGGCGTCCGCGACGGTCCGGTCCGCCTCCACCACCACGACGTCGCGTCCGGCGCGGGCACAGACCTCGGCGATGCCGGATCCCATCAGCCCGCAGCCCACGATCCCGACGCGCTCCACATCGCTCACCGCGTCACCGGCAGCCGCAGAACTCCCGTGCCGCGCTTGACGAGTTCACCCGCGATGATCAGGCGCTGGATCTCGGAGGTGCCCTCCCAGATGCGGTCGACGCGCAGTTCGCGGTAGAGCCGCTCGACCGGGTACGAGCGGTCGTAGCCGCGGCCGCCGAAGATCTGCAGGCACCGGTCGATGACCCGGCCCGAGGCCTCGCTCGCCGACAGCTTGGCGATGGCCGCCTTGGCGTGGAGCGTCTTGCGGTCGATCCCGCCCTCGTCGACCTCCCAGGCGACCTGGTGGGTGTAGGCGCGGTTGACGGCGATGTCGACGGCGCAGTCGGCGAGCATGCCCTGGATCAGCTGGAAGTCGGCGATGGGCGAGCCGAACTGGCGACGCTCCACCGCCCAGTCGCGGGCGAGTTCCAGGGCGCGCTCGGCCGCCCCGATCGTCCGCGCGGCGATCATCAGCCGTTCCTCGGTGAACCAGGAGCGGGTGATGTCGTAGCCGTTGCCCACCTCCCCGAGCACCGCGTCCGCCGGGACGTGCACGTCGGTGAAGGTGAACTCGGGGTGCTCGTAGACGAAGGTGTGCATCCAGCGGGGCACCCGGGTCATCTCGATGCCCGGGGTGTCCTTGTCGACGAGGAACAGGGTCGGCGCCCCCTCGTCCCCGGCCGCGGCGAGCACGATCATGAAGTCGGCGTGGTCGCCGACGGTGACGAACCACTTCTCGCCGTTCAGCACCCAGCCGTCCGCGGTCCGCGTCGCCGTGGTCCTCAGGCTCTGCGGGTCGGAGCCGGCCTCGGGCTCGCTCACCGCGTAGCAGTCGCGGCGCTGCCCCCGGATGACGGGGACGAGGTACCGCTCGCGCTGCTCCGGCGTGCAGAAGGACAGCGCGTTGGCGGGACGCCACACCATGTCCCACAGGGCGCCGGTGAGCCGCCCGAGCTCGGCCTGGACCGTGACCTGCTCCAGGATGGTGAGGCCGGCGCCGCCCCACTCCGCCGGCATGTTGACGGCCTGCAGGCCGCTGTCGAGGACGGCGTCGCGGATCTCGGCGTGGGCCTGCGGGGGCAGGCCGTTGTTCTCCTCGCAGTCGAGCTCGTACTTCGTGATGAACTCGGTGAGGGCGCGCGCCGAGTCCCTGAGCTCTTCCTGACGGGCGGTGAGACGGAAGTCCATGTCTGTGGTCCTTGTGATCGCGGGTGCGGGGTGCGGGGTGCGGGGTGAGGGGTGAGGGGTGCGGTACGGGGGCGGGTCGCGGCAGGGGTGGTCAGGAGGCGGGCAGGGCGAGCGCCCGTGTGCCGCGCTTGATCAGCTCGTTGGCGATGATCAGGCGCTGGATCTCGGAGGTGCCCTCCCAGATGCGGTCGACGCGCAGCTCGCGGTACATGCGCTCGACCGGGTACGAGCGGTCGTAGCCGCGGCCGCCGAAGATCTGCACGCACCGGTCGACCACCCGCCCGGCGGCCTCGCTCGCCGCGAGCTTCGCCGTCGACGCCTTGGCGTGCAGGGTCTTGCGGTCGGTGTGCGGCTGGTCGGCTTCCCAGGCGACCTGGTGGGTGTAGGCGCGGTTGACGGCGATGTCCACGGCGCAGTCGGCGAGCATGCCCTGGATCAGCTGGAAGTCGGCGATGGGCGAGCCGAACTGGCGTCGCCGCACCGCCCAGTCGCGGGCGAGCTCCAGCGCCCGTTCGGCGGCGCCGACGGTCCGGGCGGCGATCATCAGCCGCTCGTCGGTGAACCACTCCTTGGTCAGCTCGTACCCGTTGCCGACACCGCCGAGCACGTCCTCGTCGGCGACGAACACGTCGGTGAAGGTGAACTCGGGATGCCCGTTCACCGCGGAGTGCATGAAGCGCGGGACCCGCGTCATCTCCACACCCGGTGCGTGCTTGTCCACGAAGAACAGGGTCGCGGCCCGCTCCGGGCCCGCGTCCGCCTGCACCAGCAGGAAATCGGCGATGTCACCGCAGGTCACGAACCACTTCTCGCCGTTCAACAGCCAGCCGCCGTCGGTCCGGGTCGCGGTGCTCGTGCCCGAGCCGGGGTCGGAGCCCGCCCCGGGCTCGGTGACCGCGAACGCGTCGAACCGCTCGCCCCGGATGACGGGCAGCAGGTACTTCTCCCGCTGCGCCTCGGTCCCGTACGCGAGGACGTTCGCGGGCCGCCAGGGTATGTCCCAGAGGCAGTTGGTGACCTTGCCGAACTCCTCCTCGACGATGACCTGGTCCAGCAGGGACAGGCCGGCACCGCCCCAGGCGGCGGGCATGTTGATCGCGTAGACACCGGCGTCCATGGCGGCGCGGGTCAGTTCGCGGACCGTGTCGGCCGACAGCGGGCCGCCGGCCTCCTCGGACCGGTCCTCGTACTCCATCAGGAGCCGGGCGTAGGCGGCGGCACGGGCCTTGAGGTCGGCCTGCTCGGGGGTGTAACGGAAGTCCATGGTGCGGTGTCCTCCGGTGGAAGGGATGAGGGTGCCAGGGATGAGGGAGCCAGAGGGGGGCGGGGGAGCGTCGGGGGTCAGCCGAGGACGGCCCGGGCGTCCAGGGCGAGGGCGCCGTCCGGGCGTACCAGCAGGGGGTTGACCTCCAGCTCGGCGATCTCCGGATGGGCCGCGGCCACCGTCGTGATGCGTTCGATCACGGCGGCCGCGGCGGCCACGTCCACGGCCGGCCGGCCGCGGACGCCGTCCAGCAGCGCGGCGGTCCGCAGCCCGCGCAGCAGGGCCTCGGCCCGCCCGGCCGGTACGGGGGCGAGGGCGAAGGCGACGTCGCGCAGGCTCTCGGTGAGGACGCCGCCGAGCCCGACCATGGCCACCGGCCCGAACCGCGGGTCGTGGTTGACTCCGACGATCAGCTCGATGCCGTCCGAGAGGTCGGCCATCGCCTCGACCGAGTAGGCGGGGGCGCCGAGCCGGGCGTGCATCTCCCGGTACGCGACGAGGAGCGCCTCCCGGTCGGCCAGCCGCAGCGCGACGCCGCCCGCGTCCGACTTGTGCAGCAGGTGCAGGGCCTTGAGCACGTACGGGCCCTCGAACTCACCGGCGGCGGCGACCACTCCGGCCTCGTCGGTGATCTCACGCGCGGCCGGGAAGGGCACGCCGGCGGCGGCGAGCAGCGTCCGCACCCCGTGGTACCCGGCGTCCCGCAGCGGCGCGGCCGGGGTGGGCAGCGCGGGGAACTCCGGCAGCTCCCCCGCGTCCTCGCCGCCGCCGCCGTCCGCTGCCCGGCCGGTCATCGCCGCCAGCGCGCGGGCCGCGTCCTCGGTGGCGGCGAACACCGGCACCCCCGCTTCGGCCAGCACCCGGCAGCTCGGCGACCGCGGGTACATCGACTGCACGACCAGCGGCTTCGGTGCGGCCGCCAGGTGCGTGACGATCTTCTCCGCGGCCAGCGTCTCGCCCTCGGCGAGCACGGAGCCGCCGGCCGGTCCGCCGCCGAGACCGCCGTCGGAGGCGGCGTAGCCACCGAAGTAGCCCGTCATCAGGACCGCGTCGACCTCCTCGGCGGCGAGGAGCTCCGCGACCGTGTCGGCGTACGAGAGGGGCTCCTGCTCGCCCATGCCGGCCAGGTCGACCGGGTTGCCGACCGCGGACTGCTGCCACAGCACGGTCCGCAGCCGCGCCTGGGTGGCCGCGCCCAGTTCCGGCACGCGGAGTCCGGCGTCCTCGGCGGCGTCGGCGGCGATGGCGCCGTGGCCTCCGCCGTCGGTGAAGACCGCGGTCCGGGCGCCGCTCCGGCGTCCCTTCGTGTGCGGGCGGCCCGGCCGGGCGCTCAGGGCGGCCAGGACGACCGTCATCTCCCTTGGCGTGCGCACCAGTTCCACTCCCGCGTCGCGGCAGGCCGCGGCCACCACGTCGGCGGAGGTGGTGAGCGCCCCGGTGTGCGACTGCGCGCTGCGCGCGGAGGCGGTGCCCCGTCCGGCGGTGAGCAGGACCACCGGCTTGCCCGCCGCGGCGGCGGCCCGGGCGAAGGCCCTGCCGTCGCCGAAGTCCTCGGCGTACACGGCGATCGACGTGGTGGCCTCGTGGCGGGCACAGTCCTCGACGAGGTCGACGAGGGTCACGTCGGCCTGGTTGCCGAGCGAGACGAACCGGGAGAAGCCCAGCCCGTGCGGGGCGCCGCGGAGCTGGAGTTCGAGCGCGAGGTTGCCGCTCTGGCTCAGCAGGGCGACACCGCCGGGCGCGAAGCGGTCCGAGGCGAGGTAGAGCTCGGTCGTGTTGTCGGCGATGCCCAGGCAGTTGGGGCCGACCAGGACGGCTCCGGCCTCCCGGACGCGGGCGACGACCGCGCGCTGGCGGGCCAGGCCCGCCGGGCCGGCCTCGGCGAAGCCCGCCGTGATGCCGACGATCGCCTTCGCCCCGCAGGCCAGGGCGTCGTCGACGGCCGCCTCGAAGCCGTCGCCGGGGACGGAGACCACCACCAGTTCGACGGGTTCGCCGATCGCGGCGAGGGACGGGGCGGCCGGTCTGCCGAGGACGGTGCCGCCGCGCCGGTTCACCAGGTGCACCGGCCGCCGCCCGTCGGCGCGCAGCGCCTGGGAGGCCACGGCGTGCCCGTACTTGGCGGGGTCGTCGCTGGCGCCGACCACGGCGACGGAGCGGGGGTCGAAGAGGGCGGTCAGATCGCGTCCCATGTCACTTCTCCACTCGGAGGGCGGAGTTGGGGCAGCTCTCGGCGCAGGCGCGCGCCGCTTCCTCGGTACCGGACGGGACCGCGACGGCGATGACCTTCGCGTAGCCCCATTCGTCGAGTTCGACCAGGCCGGGTGCGTGTTCCTGGCACAGCCCGTAGCCCTGGCAGCGGGTGGAGTCCAGCAGGAGTTTCACGATGTTCCCTTCAGGGCGGGCAACGGGGTCGGGAGGGCGGCGGCCGTCGGCACGGCCGTTGCGGACGCGGCCCTGGCGGATGGGGCCATGCCGGGCGGGGCCACGTCGGGTACGGCGACCGTGAGGCGCCGGCGGCCGTCCGCGGGATCGGAGGCCGCGCACACCGGGCACGGCGCGGCGAGATGGGAATGGACGAGGTGGGGGAAGGCGTGGAGGAGGCTGCCCGCGATCCCCGCGGCGGCGTCGAGCAGGCCGCAGGCGCCCCGCCCCCGCAGCCCCTGCGACCAGCGCCGCAGGCTGTCGGCGGTGTCCGGCGCGGCCGTCCCGGCGGCGAGGGCGTACAGGGCCTCGCCCACAGCCCTGGTCCCGGACACGCAGACCCCGCACTGGCGGGCGCTCTCGGCCGCGAGGTGGCCGGCCGCGTCGGCGGCGGCGCTCACCGGGCAGGTGCCGGGGGACAGGAAGCGGATCGCCCCGCAGCCCAGGGCGGTGCCGGCGGTGGCGAGCGCGCCGGGTTCGAGGGGGAGGCGGTCCACGGCGGCGGCGTCGACGAGCCCGCCGAACAGGCCGCCCATCAGCGCGCCGGTGGCCTCCGGGGTGCCGAGCAGGGACGCCAGGGTGCGCAGCGGCGTGCCGAAGGGGACTTCGGTGAGGACCGGGGCGGCGGGCCCGCCGGACAGGGTGACCAGGGTGGAGTCCGCGATCCGGTCCCGCAGGTCGGGGCGGGCGGCGGTGAGGGCGATCCGGGCGAGGGTCTCGACGTTGGAGACCAGGGTCGGCGCGCCGCCGACCCCCCGCTCGAAGGGGCGGGGCGGTTTGGCGGTGGGCAGCGCCGGTCCGCCGTCGATCCGGCGGACGACCGCGCTCTCCTCCCCGGCGACGTAGGTGTGGGCGGTCTCGACGACCTCGACGGGCAGGCCGGGGTCCCGTTCGGCGAGGGCCCGTCGGACGCGTGCGCCCGCTTCGGGGTCCGAGAGGTAGACGTAGCCGCGGACGGCGCCGGTGACGGCGGCGGCGCGGGCGAGTCCGTCGAGGACCAGATGGGGCCGGGCCCGCAGCAGCCAGCGGTCCTTGACCGAACCCGGCTCGCCCTCCTCGCCGTTCGCCACCACCACCGGGCGGCCGCCCCGGTCCCGTACGGAGCGCAGTTTGACGGCGACAGGGAAGCCGGCCCCTCCCCGGCCGCGCAGCCCGGACGCGGTCAGGTGGTGCAGCAGCTCGTCCGGGCCGGTGGCGGCGGTATAGCCCCCGGCGGCGCGGTACGCGGCCGCGTTCTCGACCGTGTGGGGTGACGCTCCGAGTACGGAGTCCGGTGGCGGCTGCGCCGGCCGGCGGATCGTGGTCATCGGCTTTCTCCTGTCGGGGGAGTGGTCCGCAGGGTCCGTACGGCGCTTTCCAGCGCGGCGCGGTCCCTGGCGGTGCGGCCGTACCCCGGTCCCGGGAGGCCGATGAGCATGCGGTGGTGGTCGAGGACCACCTCGGCGGCGAGCAGGGCGGCTGCCGTACGGTCGCCGGGCCCTGGCCCTGGCCCTGGCCCCGGGCCGGTGGCCACGGCGGTCACCAGCTCGGTGACCTCGGCCAGGTAGCGCAGCCAGCTGTGCCGGCTGCCCCGCAGGACCAGGCGTTCGACGCGGCGCCGCTCGGCGGCCGCCAGCTCGGCGGGCGCCACGGGCGGGCGATGCGAGGGGGCGCGCAGGGCGGCGACCGCCGCGGGCAGTTCCCGCTCGGGTTCGGGGGTGAGCCCGAGCCAGTCCAGACGCCGACGACCGCTCATGCGTGCCTCCGGGAGGGGGGGGAGGAGGGGAGTGGGGGTGCGGGGTGGGGGTTTCCGTGACCGTCCGGGCCCGGACGGTCACGTGAGCCGAGGGCGGGGAGCGGGGATGCCCGGGGCTCGCCGCGCGGTGACACCGGTGACGCCGGTGGCGTACGGCAGGGAGGGAGGGGCCGGCCCGGGCGGGTGCCCGGGTGGCGGGGCTGCGTCCGGCCCGACAAAAGGCCCAGAAGTGGAGGAACGCCGGTGCAGCGACGAGAATTACGCTAGCTGACCGATCGGTCAGCGTACAAGTCTTGACCCGGCGGAAATCAGCCAGCAATCTGACTGTCCAATCGGTCAGCAAGGTTGCGGCGTCCGCCTCGGCCTGCTGCCCGCCGCTGGGTCGTCTCGCCCTCCCTCTCTGAACCGGACGCCGAACCGATCGCCGCACAGCCGGCACGGAGGAGTCACCCGATGTACTCCAGAGCCCCCGAACGAACCCCCGAACGAGCCCCCGAACGAACCCCCGCCGAGCAGCCGCCGGTCCAGGACGCCCCCGGGCCCGCGCTGTCAGCCCGCTACTACACCGACCCCGGCACCGCCGCCGCCGAGACGCGGCAGGTCTTCGCCAGGTCCTGGCAGCTCGTCTGCCACGAATCCGACCTGCCCGGCCCGGGCGCCCGGCTCGCCGCCACGGTCGCCGACCGCGAGGTCCTCGTCGTCCGCACCGAGGACGGAGGCCTGGCCGCCCACCTCAACGTGTGCCGGCACCGCGGAACACGCCTGGTCACCGCCCCCGAACCGGACGGCAAGGCCATCCGCTGCCCGTACCACGGCTGGACGTACCGCCTCGACGGCAGCCTGGTCGGCGCCCCGGAGGCCCGGCAGATCCCCTGCCTCGACAAGCCCAGGCTCGGCCTGTTCCCGGCCCGCGTCGAATCCTTCCTCGGCTTCGTCTTCGTCAACCTCGACCCCGACGCCGTACCGCTGGCGGAACAGTGCGCCGGGCTCGCCGAAGCGGTCGGCCACTACGCGGGCGCCGACCTGGTGCCCGTCGGCCGCAGCCGCATCCACGACCTGGCCGGCGCGGAGGTGCAGGAGGCCAACTGGAAGGTGGCGGTCGACAACTACCTGGAGGGCTACCACGTCCCGGTGGCCCATCCCGGGCTGATGCGGCTGCTCGACTACCAGGGCTACACCTGCGAGATCGAGGACTCGTACGCACTGTTCGCCTCGCCGCTGCGGGACAAGCCGTCCTCGAACTGGGCCGAACGCCTCTACCAGCGCATCGCCGCCCCCATGCCCGGCCTCGCCGAGGCCGACCGGCGGGTCTGGCGGTACGCGGTGATCTACCCGAACACCCTCATCGACTTCTACCCCGACCACGTACTGGCCTGGACCGCGATCCCGACGGCGGTGGACCGGGTGGCCGTTCCCGGCGCGTTCTACACCCGGCGCGGCACCGGCCTGCGCACCCGGCTCGCCCGGCGCCTGAACATCCACATCGGCTGGATCACCAACGACGAGGACGCCGAACTGGTCGCCCGCGTCCAGAAGGGACTCTCCACCCCCGGCTTCGAACCCGGGCCCCTGTCCCGCCGCGAGTCGGCGGTCGGCTGGTTCGCCGGCCGCATCCGGGCGGACCTCGACACCGCGGGACAGTGAGCCGTTCCCGCTGAAGGCCCGCCGCGGGCACCACCGTACGGCCCCCCCGGCCGTACCGCCGCCGTAGGCCCGCCCCACCCCGCCCCACCCCGCCCCCGCCGCACCACCCGTCGCACCGGTCCGCGCCGCCCCCCGTCACCACACCGGCGCCCCCCATCCCCCCGAGGCCCCCTACGGAGAGGACCCCCATGTCCCCCGAGGCACTCCGCCCGACCAGACGCTCCTTCCTCCGCGCCGGCACCGCCACGGTCCTCGGCCTCGCCGCCGCCGGCTGCGGATTCGCCTCCGGCGCCGACCCGGCCGGCGAAGCGGCCGGTCAGGCACCGATCGACGTCAAGGTCGACGGCGACCTGGTCTATTTCAACTGGGCCGACTTCGTCGATCCCGCCGTCTTCGAAGGATTCGAGAAGGAATACGGCGTCAAGGTCGTCCAGTCGAACTTCGACTCCATGGAAGGCATGGCCGCCAAGCTCAACGCGGGAAACCGCTACGACATCATCTTCCCCACCGCGAAGTGGTCACAGCGCCTCGCCGCCGGCGGCAGGCTGCGCACGATCGACCACACCCGGCTGAAGAACGCCGAGTCCGTGTTCGGCGGTTACGACTACTTCGCCGACCCCTGGTACGACCCCGGCTCCGCCCACACCGTCCCCTTCACCATGTTCAAGACCGGCATCGGCTGGCGCCGCGACCGGCTCGGCGACCTGACCGGCTCCTGGGACGACCTGTGGAACGCCCAGGCCAAGGGGAAGGTCTTCGTCCTCGACGACCGCGACGAGGTGCTCGGCATGGGAGCCCTCAAGCTCGGCCTCGACCTCACCACCGGCGATCCGGGCGACCTCGCACGCGTCACCGACACCCTGCGCTCGCTCCGCCCCCGGCTGCGCGGCTTCTCCAGCGACAGTTACAACAACCTGCTCAACGGCAACGCCGACATGACCCAGGCCTGGAGCGGGGACATGGCCGCCATGCTCGCCCAGGCCGAGGACCCCGCCGTCTTCGGCTTCGAAGTCGCCCGTGAAGGCGCCCCCGTCAACTCCGACTGCTACGCCATCCCCGCCAACGCACAGCACCCCGGTACCGCGATGCTCTTCATCGACTACATGCTCCGCCCGGAGAACGTGAAGAAGAACATCGAGTACATCGGCTACCCGATGCCGGTCCGCGGCACCGAGGACACCTACACCGCGCTCGTCGAACCCTTCCCCCAGTGCCTGGTCACCGCTGGGGACCTCAAGGACGACCGCTACTTCCGCAACGGCACCGCGGAGGGCGAACAGCACCGCGACGCCGCCTGGACCGACGTGAAGGCCGGCTGACATGCTGCGACGCGAACGATCCGGCCCCGCCGCCCGCCCGCGCGCAGGAACGGCCGCCGCGTCCGGGGCGCGGCTGTGGACCTGGCTCATGCTCCCCGGCACCCTCTGGATGACCGGCTTCCTCCTCGCCTCCCTCCTCCTGGTGGCGACCCTCGCCCTCGGTACCACCGACCCCCTCGGAAACCCCCGCTTCGGACTCAACCCCGACAACTTCGCCGCGCTGGCCGACCCGGCGTACCGCACCGTCCTGCTGCGCTCCCTCGGCTACGCGCTGATCACCTGCCTCATCTGCCTGGCCGTTTCCTACCCGGTGGCCTACGCGATCGCCCTGCACGGCGGACGCTTCAAGAACCTGCTGATCGCCGCGATCGTCGTCCCGTTCTTCGCCAACTACCTGGTGCGGATGTACGGCTGGTCCGTGCTCCTCTCCGACGACGGGCCGCTGCTCAAGGTCCTGCGCGCGATCGGCGTCGCCGACGACGGCACCAAGATCCTCCAGACCGGCCCGGGCGTCATCGCCGGACTCGTCTACGGCTTCGTCGTCTTCATGGTCATCCCGCTGTACGCGGCCATGGAACGCATGGACACCTCGCTCATCGAAGCGGGCCGCGACCTCTACGGCGGCCCCCTGCGGACCTTCCTCTTCGTCACCGTCCCCGCCACCCGGCAGGGCGCGGCCGCCGGCTGCGTCCTCGTCTTCCTGCCCGCCATGGGCGACTTCGTCAGCGCCCAGCTCATGGGAGGTCCCGACCAGATCATGATCGGCAACCTGATCCAGGACAAGTTCTTCCAGGGCCAGAACTGGCCGCTCGGCTCGGCCCTGACCATGCTGCTGATGGCCGTCCTGCTGCTCGGGATGCTCGGCTACCTGCGGCGCACCCGCAAGGACGAGGCGGAGGCGGCCCGATGACCCTCCGACCCGGGCCCCGAGCCTCCCGTACGACCCTTCCCTCACCGCGCGGAACGACCGCGGACACCACCCCTCGCCCCGGCGACACGGCCGGTCCGCACGGGCCCGCCGGACCGCGGCCCCGCCCCCCGCGCCCGCGCCGGCCGCGCCGCGCAGCCGAGCGCAGGCCCCGGTTCGCCATCGCCGTCACCGCGGTCTTCTTCGCGCTGCTCTACCTCCCCGTCGCCGTCGTCGTCCTGTTCTCCTTCAACGCGCAGAAGTCCCTGACCGTCTTCGACGGCGTCAGCCTCCGCTGGTACACCTCGTTCTTCCACGACGACGTGCTCCTCGACTCCCTCGGCATGAGCCTGCGGGTGTCCCTCGTCGCCATGGCGGGCTCGCTCGTCCTCGGCGTGGCCCTGGCCCTGGGCCTCGTACGCAACCGGGGCCGCCTCGGCTCCTTCGCCGGCCTGGTCATGCTCGTACCCCTGATCACCCCGGAGATCGTCACCGGCGTCGCGGCGATGCTGCTCTTCAAGGGGCTGGGCATCACGCTGTCCACCGGCACCGTGATGCTCGCCGAGATCACCTTCTCCATCTCGTACGTGACGGTCATCCTGCGCTCGCGCATCGCCGCCCTCAACCCCGAGGTCGAAGAGGCCGCGATGGACCTCGGCGCCACCCGCAGACAGGCCCTGTGCCTGGTGACGCTCCCCGCGCTGCTCCCCAGCATCCTCGCCTCCGGGGTACTGATCTTCGCCCTCGTCTTCGACGACTTCGTCCTCGCCTACTTCACCACCGGCGTCGACCCGCAGCCGCTGTCCGTCCGCATCTACTCGGCGATCAGGTTCGGAGTCCAGCCCACCATCAACGCCGTCGGCACCCTGATGCTCGTCGGATCCATCGGACTCATCGTCCTCGCGCTCGCCATCCCGCGCCTGTTCGGCCGCCGTGGCGGCCTCGATCTGCTCTCCGGGAAGTGACCCCCATGTACCCGACCCCCGTGTACGACCACCCCGCCGTCCGGCTCGACCGGATCGGCAAGCGGTACCCCAACTCCGAGGCCTACGCCGTCCGCGACGTCACCCTCGACATCGCCCCGGGCGAGTTCTTCTCCCTCCTCGGCCCCTCCGGCTGCGGGAAGACCACCCTGCTGCGGATGACCGGCGGCTTCGCCGACCCCACCGAAGGCAGCGTGCTGCTCGACGGCCAGGACGTCACCGGCCTGCCGCCCAACAAGCGCAACGTCAACACCGTCTTCCAGAGCTACGCCCTCTTCGACCACCTCTCGCTGGCCGACAACGTGGCCTTCGGCCTCAAGCGCAAGGGCGTCGCCCGCGCCGAGATCCGCGAGCGCGTCGCCGACATGCTCGACCTCGTCCAGCTCGGGGGACTGGCCGGCCGCAAGCCGCCCACCCTCTCCGGCGGCCAGCGCCAGCGCGTCGCCCTCGCCCGCGCCCTCGTCAACCGCCCCCAGGTCCTGCTGCTGGACGAGCCGCTGGCCGCCCTCGACCTCAAACTCCGCCGCCGCATGCAGGTCGAGCTCAAGCAGATCCAGCGCGAGGTCGGCATCACCTTCGTCTTCGTCACCCACGACCAGGACGAGGCACTGACCATGTCGGACCGCCTCGCCGTCATGAACGAGGGCCGCATCGAGCAGTGCGGCACGCCCGAGGACGTGTACGAGCGCCCGACGAGCAGCTTCGTGGCCTCCTTCATGGGCACCTCCAATCTCGTTCCCGGCACCTACCGCTCCGGCCGGGTCGTCCTCGACGAAGGCCCCGCCCTGCCCGTCGGCCCCCGGTCCGACGTGCCCGACGGCAGCCGGGTCAGCCTCTCGATCCGCCCGGAGAAGATCTGGCTCTCCGACTTCGAACCGGGCATGGCCAAGGTGAGCGGAGTGGTCCGGGAGACCGTCTACTGCGGACCGACCACCACCTACCTCATCGAACTGGCCCCCGGCGTCACGGTGTCCGTGCTGGAGCAGAACACCGTCCGCTCCCGCATGGAGGACCGGTGGAGCGGCGGCGAGCAGGTCGAGGTCGGCTGGAAGCCCGAACACTGTCTGGTCCTCGACTGAGCGCCGGCGCCGCCGCGCCGCCGCCCCGCCCCGCCCACCGCCCGGTACCGACCGAAGGAAGCACCTCCATGAACCACGACGTCATCGTGCTGGGCGCCGGACTGGCGGGTCTCGCCGCCGCCCGCGACCTGGCCGCGGGCGGGGCCGACGTCCTCGTCGTCGAAGCCCGAGACCGGGTCGGCGGACGCGTCGAACAGACCACCCTCCCCGACGGCCGGCTGGTCCAGCTCGGCGGGGAGGTGGCCGGCCGGGCCCACACCGCCTACACCACGCTGGCCTCGGAACTGGGCCTCACCCTGGTGCCCAGCTACGTCGCCGAACCCGGCGCCCTCGTCCGCGCCACCCCCGAAGGGGTCTCCGCCGCGGACCCGCCCCACTGGTTCGGCCCCGGCGACGCCACCTGCCACGCCAAGGTCACCGCCGCCTTCACCGCGCTCGCCGAGACCGTGGACCCGGCCGACCCCTGGTCGCACCCCGAAGCCACCGCCCTCGACCTGCTGTCCGTCGGCGACTGGCTGCGCGCCCAGGGCGCCACCCCGGCCGTCGTACGCCTCTGGGAGATCGGCCAACTCGCCCTCGCCGACGGCTCCTGCGAACGGACCTCCCTGCTCGCCGCCCTCCGCAAGCACGCCGCCGTACCCGCCACCGGCCACTACGAGTACGAGGCCTGGGAGGGCCTGCGGGTCGCCGAGGGATCGGCGACCGTGGCCCTGCGCATGGCCGAGGGGCTCGCCGGACGGATCCGTACGGGCTCACCCGTCGAGGCGGTCGCGATCCGCCGGCCCGGCCCCTGCACCGTACGCCTCGCCGGCGGCGAGACCCTGACCGCCGGCGCCGTCGTCAGCGCCCTCCCCGTCGGCCCGCTCCGCTCGGTCGCCGTCACCGGAGTGTCCGACGAACGCCTCGCCTCCCTGCACCGCCAACGCCACGCCCTCGCCGCCAAGTTCACCGCCGCGTACGAGCGCCCCTTCTGGCGCGAGCGCGGCCTCAGCGGCCTCTCCGAATGCGAGGGGGTCCTCGGCAGCACCTGGCCGCAGAGCGAGGGCATCCTGTCCGCCCTCGTCCCGCCCGAACGCTACGGCGTCCTCCTCGGCACACCCGCCCCGCTGCGCCCCACCGAACTGCTCGCCGACATCGCCCGCCTCTACGGAGACGAGGCCCACCGGCCGCTCGCCTCGTACCTGCGCCTGTGGGGCACCGACCCCTGGACCCAGGGGTACGTCACCCAGTGGACCCCCGGCGACGTCATGGCCGTCGGCCCCCGGCACGGCACCCACGAACCACCCTTCTACGTCTGCGGATCCGACCAGTGGGTGGCCGGATACATGGAAGGCGCCGTCCGCACCGGACGCGCCGCCGCCGAGGAGGCGCTGCGCCGTGGCTGACCCCCTGCTCAACCACATCGGGGGAGCGGACCGCCCCGCCGCCTCGGGCGCGACCATGGCCCTGACCGACCCCGCCACCGGCCGGGTGCACGGCCACGCCCCGCGCTCCGGCCCCGCCGACACGGACGCGGCCTGCGCCGCGGCGGCCACGGCGTACGCGCACTGGTCCACCAGCACCCCGGCCGCCCGCCAGCGCGCACTGCTCGGCATCGCCGACGCCATCGAGGCACACGCGGACGCCCTCACCGCCGCCGAGACCGCGGACACCGGCAAACCGCCGGAGCAGTTCCGCACCGAGGAACTGCCCGCGATCGCGGACGCCGTCCGCTACTTCGCCGGCGCGGCACGCAACCTCCCGGGCGCCGCCGCGGCCGAGTACACCGAGGGCCGCACCTCCCTCCTGCGCCGGGAACCGGTCGGCGTCTGCGCCCAGATCACCCCCTGGAACTACCCCCTGATGATGGCCGCCTGGAAGATCGCCCCGGCGATCGCCGCGGGGAACACCACCGTGCTCAAGCCCGCCGACACCACCCCCTCCTCCGCCGTGCTCCTGGCCCGGCTCGCCGCCGACCACCTGCCGCCGGGGGTGCTCAACGTGGTCTGCGGGGACCGCGACACCGGCCGGGCCCTGACCGCCCACCCGGACGTCGCCCTGATCGCCGTCACCGGCAGCGTCCGGGCCGGCCGGGAGATCGCGGCGGCCGCGGCCGCCGGGCTCAAACGGGTCCACCTGGAACTGGGCGGCAACGCGCCCGTCCTGGTCCACGAGGACGTGGACGTGGCGGCCACCGCCGCCGCCCTCGCCGCGGTCGCCTACTACAACGCCGGCCAGGACTGCACCGCACCCACCCGGCTCCTCGTCCACCGCCGGATCCACGACGCCTTCCTCGCGGCCTTCGCCGCCGAAGCGGCCAAGCTCCGTACCGGAGTCGACTTCGGGCCCCTCAACAACGCGGCCCAACTCGCATCGGTACGGGCCCTGCTGGACCGGCTACCGACCCACGCCGAGATCGTCACCGGTGGCGGCCGGCCGCCCCGCCCCGGCTTCTTCCACGAGGCCACCGTCGTCGCCGGCGTCCGCCAGGACGACGAGATCGTGCAGGAGGAGACCTTCGGCCCGGTGGTGACCGTCCAGCCCTTCGCCGACGAGACCGAGGCCCTGCACCTGGCCAACGCCGTCCGCTTCGGCCTGGCCGCGAGCGTGTGGACCACCGACCACGACCGCGCCATGCGCGCCACCCGCGCCCTGCACACCGGCATCGTCTGGGTGAACACGCACGGCACCACCGTCTCCGAGATGCCCCACGGCGGGGTCAAGCACTCCGGCTACGGCAGCGACCTCTCCCTGTCCGGCCTCCTGGACTACACCCAGGCCAAGCACGTCATGCTGTGACCCCGTGCCGGGGCCGCCCGACGTGCCCGCGCGCGGCCCGCGGGGCACCCTGGAGGCATGGCCCGAGCCAACGACCAGGTCGAGGCACTCCTCCAGGAGTACGCGGACCTCATCGCGATCCGGGGCGGGGAGGCCTTCAGGGCGCGCGCCTACGAGAAGGCCGCCCGGGCCGTCGGGGGCCACCCGCAGGACGTGTCCACGCTCGACGCCAAGGGCCTGCGCGAGATCCCCCACGTCGGCAGATCGGTCGCCGACAAGATCATCGAGTACCTGCGGACCGGCCGCATGACCGTGGTCGACGAGGCCCGGGCCGACGTACCGGCCGGAGTGCGCGAGCTGGTCGCGATCCCGGGACTCGGTCCCCGCAAGGCCATGGTGCTGTACGAGGAGCTGGGCATCGGCTCCGTGGACCAGCTGGTCGAGGCCATCGGGCAGGAACGGCTGCGCGACCTGAAGGGCTTCGGCGAGCGGACCGAGGACAACATCCTGCACGGCATCTCGGTGCTCCAGGCCGCCGGCGAGGGGCGGATCCTCGTCAGCGCGGCCATGGACGTCGCCGAGCAGCTCGTCGCCGCGCTGTCGGAGATCCCCGGCTGCGTCCGGTGCACGTACGCGGGGTCCCTGCGCCGCATGAGGGAGACCATCGGCGACGTCGACGTCCTGGTGGCGGCCGGCCGGCCGGCTCCGTTCATGGAGGCGCTCATCGCCCTCCCGCAGACGGCCGAGGTCATCGCGCACGGGCAGAAGAAGACCTCCGTACGGACCGCCACCGGCCTCCAGGTGGACCTGCGCGTCCTACCGCCCGCCTCCTGGGGCGCGGGGCTGCAGTACTTCACCGGATCCAAGGCGCACAACATCCGCACCCGCGAACTCGCCGTGCGCCAGGGCCTCAAGCTCTCCGAGTACGGACTCTTCGACGCCGAGAGCGGCGAGAACCTCACCTCCGGTACCGAGGAAGCGGTATACGCCCGGCTGGGACTGCCCTGGATCCCCCCGACCCTGCGCGAGGACCGCGGCGAGATCGCGGCCGGGCTGCGCGGCGAACTCCCGGCCCTCCTCACGGACAAGGACGTCCGCGGCGATCTGCACACCCACACCGACCTCACCGACGGCCTGGCCCCGCTGGAGGACATGGTCGCCGCCGCTGCCGCCCTCGGCTACGCGTACTACGCGGTGACCGACCACGCCCCGAACCTGTCCATGCAGCGCATGACCAGCGAGAAGATCCTCGCCCAGCGCGAGCGCGTACGGGAACTGGACGGCGCGCACCACAAGATGCGGCTGCTGCACGGCACGGAGCTCAACATCGGCCCGGACGGCGCCCTCGACTGGCCCGACGAGTTCCTCGCGGAGTTCGACATCTGCGTGGCCTCCGTGCACTCCCACTTCAACCAGAGCAGGAGCGAACTCACCCGCCGCCTCATCCGCGCCTGCGAGAACCCGCACGTCGCCGTCATCGGCCACCCCACGACCCGCCGGATCGGCAAACGCCCGGGCATCGACGCCGACTTCGACGCGGTCTTCGAAGCCTGCGCGCGGGCGGGCACCGCGCTGGAGGTCAACGCGCACCCCGAACGGCTCGACCTGCGCGACGAGGACATCCTGCGCGCGAAGCGGTACGGCGTGAAGTTCGCCGTGAACTCCGACGCGCACGCCACCACGCATCTGCCGTACATGCGCTACGGGGTGGCGACCGCGCAGCGCGGCTGGCTGACCGCGGACGACGTCATCAACACCTGGCCGCTGACCCGGCTGCGCAGGTTCCTGGCCAAGAAGGACACCTGACGACGGCCCATCGGCGGGGACGAACAAGCCGCCGGGATGCCGAGGACGTCGGGGCGGTCAGCGCGCGAGGACGGCGCGGGCGAGGAAGTGCTGTTCCGCGTCGTCGTACGTCGTCAGCCGCCAGCCCGTGGCGTCGAGCATCGGCCGGAGGTTGGGCTCGGCGAGCGGGTCCTCCGGGCTGAGGGGCCGCCCGTGGCGGGCGGCGCGCTCGGCCCGGCCCGCCGGGTGGAACAGCAGGAGGGAGCCGTCCGGTGCGCTGACGCGCGCCCATTCCCGCAGGGCGGTGCGCGGGCGCGGGAGGTGGTCGAGGAGTCCAGCCGCGAAGACGCCGTGCACCGACGAGGGGCGCAGCGGCAGCCTGGCGCAGTCGGCGAGGAGGAGCCGGCCGGTGGCGGCACGGCCGATGCGGGCGGCCGCCGTGAGCATCGCGTGGGTGACGTCGAGCCCGAGCACCGTGCCCTCGTCGCCCACGTGCGCGCGCAGGGCCGGCATGGCCCGCCCGGTACCGCAGCCGACGTCGACCGCGGTCTGCCCGCGGCGCAGGCCCATGCGGGCGACGGCGGCCTCGTACGCCGGGGTCTGGTAGGCGAAACGCTCCTCCCAGGCGTCCGCACGCCGGGTGAAGAACGCGCGGGTGGCGGTGTGCTCGGAGCGGCCGGCGACCAGCTCGGCGAACCGGGCCGGCAGCAGCCCCCACCAGCGCTCCTCGAGGGGGAGGGGCAGGCCCCAGGCGCTGGCGCCGATGCGGAAAGCGTGGACGCGGTGGTGGTCTTCCGGTGCGATACCGGCGAACAGCGGATCCGAGCCCGACACCGGCGCGGTGCGTACGGGCCTCCGGCCAGGGTGCTCGGTGTGCTGCGGCGCCCCCGCGTCGGCGGCCTCGGCGAGCAGCTCCGCGCCCAGGCCGAGGCCGAGCACGGGCACCTCCGTCGCCAGGGCGCCGCGCAACAGCTCCAGCTCGGCATCGCGGGAGGGGGCGCTCTCGCCGGACCGGATCCGCGCGGCCGTGCCCGTCACCACGACGGCGTCGACCCCGGTGAGGTCCGCGGGCAGATCGCCCTCGCCCGCCCGGTAGACGCGGATGTCCAGCCGGGCCGCTTCCAGGGCCGCACCCACGGCGGAGGGAGCTCCCGCCGGCGCGTGCTGCAGGACGACGACTGCCATCGACCACTCCTTACGTTCGAGCCATGGCGGCATGAAGGAGCCCCTGCGTGCCGAACACCGCGATCGGCATGCAGGGGCTTCCTTGCGTCACGCCCGCCGTGACCGCGAGAGCCGCCAAGCAGTCGGGGAGCGAGCGCCTGAGATCAGTCAATCATTCAAGAGGAGAATCAGTCAATCACTGGTGCACCTGCGAGGCAGGGATTCAATTCTGCTGGCATCTGTGGTTCCGGGTGCGCCCGTCGCGCGGCCCGGGCAGACCGGCACGTCGCCCGGGGGCGCCTTGAGGGCAAGATCGTCCTGCGCGTGGACACCTCGGTGAGAGCCTTGGGGGCATGAGTGCGATGAATGCCGCCGAGAACCCGGAACTCTGGTCGTTCCTGGAACTGCTGGAGCCGGGGCAGGTGTTGGCCGGGACGGTCGCGGCGATCAGGCCGTTCGGGGTGTTCGTGGCGCTGGACGACGGCCCCGGGCACCCGGTCCACCCCGGAGTCGGCTTCATCGGCATCCCCGAGCTGTCCTGGGTGCGCTTCGAAGACGCTTCGGAGATCGTTGAGGTCGGGCAGCGCGTCGTGTGCGAGTTCCTCCAGTTCGACACGTGGAACGGAGAGGCCAGGCTCTCCCTGAGGGCGATGCAGCCGGACCCGTTTCCGCTGTTCGCCGACGGCGTCACCGCGGGGCAGGTCATCGACGGGAAGGTCACCAAGCTGGTGCCGTTCGGGGTGTTCGTCGAGGTCGCCGACGGCATCGAGGGCCTGGTCCACCTCCGGGAGTTCGCGGGGGAGCCCGTGGAATCCCCGGAGGACCGTGTGCAGGTCGGCGACAGGATGAAGGTGGTCATCACCGAGGCCGACCGCGTACGCCGCACCGTGTCCCTGTCCCAGCGGCAGGTCGCCGCCGACCTGCGGTGACGGGTCAGGGGCCCTCGGGCCCCGCTCCGTCCAGGAGCCTCGTGCGCCGCGGGCCGTCGGGCCGGTAGGGGATCGGATCGCCGAGGTGCTGGAAGTGCACGGCCGCCGGCCGCCCGGCCGCGTACGCGTCGAGGCCGGCGCGGCAGTACGCGATGATCGGCTCGGGCAGGTCGTCGAGCCGGTACCAGCCCATCGCGTCGCACACCTCCGGCTCCCGCACCTCCGGCGCCCCCGTCCACCGCCTGACCTCGAAGAACAGGCCGAGCCGGGCGTGGCCCCGGGGGCCGCGGTGATGGACGGTCACCGCCGAGGCCACGTCCCCGAGGGCGATGAGGACGCCCGTCTCCTCCCGGGCTTCGCGGACCACGGCCTCGACCACGTCCTCGTGCGGGCCGTCGAGGTGCCCGGAGGGCAGGTGCCACATCCCGGCCGCGTAGACCGGACCCGCCCGCCGCGACAGCAGGACCTCCGGCCCCCGCTCGCCGTCACGGCGCAGGATCAGGTGCACGTCCACCGGGAGGGTGTACCGGCCGACCGCTCCCGGGTGCCCGCCGGCGGTCACAGCCAGCCCATCTCGGTGTAGAGGCGCCCCGCCCGGATGCCCTCGATCGCCGCCCGGGCGTACGGCACCATCGGCTCCGGCAGCGCGTCCGCCGGCCACCAGTCCCAGCTGACGCACTTCTCCGGCTCGAGGACCTCCTCCGTCCCCTCCCACCGGTGCGCGCGGAAGACCAGCTGCAGGCGCGGCCGCGAACCCGGGGGATCGATCAGGTGCACGACGTGCGTGAGCTCGACGTCCTCGGCCCGCAGCAACAGTCCGGCTTCCTCACGCGCTTCGCGGATCAGGCAGGCGACCGCGGACTCCTGCTCGCAGTGCCCGGCCAGGAAGTGGTGGTGCGAGGCGCCGAACGCCGAGTCGGGGTGGCGCAGTCCGAGCAGGACGCGGCCGTCGCGCTCCAGGTAGAGGTGGGCCCCGACGATGTTGAGGAGGGCCCCGCCGCCCGGTTTCCCGGCGGGCGCCGCGGCCGACGTGCGGCCCGGTTCCGCCCGGTCCACCTGCGCCCGGTGCTGGTCGATCACCTGCTGCGTCCACCGGCACATCGTCAGGTGCGCGGTCGTACCGGCGTCGAACCAGCGCAGCATGATCCCCTCGCTGAGTGGAAGGGCGTCGGCATCACCGTCCCAGGCGCCGACGTAGACCTGGATCCGGCCGGTGGTGCCGCCGGGTCCATGGCAGTCGACGACCGTGAACGGTTCCAGCGCTACCGTCAGCCCGGTCTCCTCCTTCAGCTCCCGCGCGATCGCCTCCCGCGAGGTCTCGTTCCCCTCGCGGCCGCCTCCCGGGATGCTCCACGTCCCCGGGTCGCAGATGTGGGGCTTGTTCGCGTCGCGCAGGTGCAGCAGGTACTGGCCGCGCGGATTGACCAACAGGGCGGCCGTACCGTCTGGTTCGCCGGAAAGGGTGGACGACATGGCGGTCTCCTCCTCGTGCCTCGGATCCGGGCCCGTCACGGGCGACATCCTGCCCCGCTGCCGGACGTCGAATCCGCCGTTCCCCGACGCCGGGCCGCCACCCCTGTCGAACAGGACTCCGTCGAACGGCCCCACGGCCACGGGGCTCAGATGCCCCCAAACGGGGGCTGCCGGGGTACCCCTTCGAGGGAACCGGGCTCCTGAACCAGGTCGGGCGGCGGTCAGCTGCCGAATGAAAGGGGGCGGTCCCCCTCGGGGCCGCGCGGTGCTCCGGCACCGCTGTGCGGTTACAAGGAGATGTCACGTGTCGCGTGTTCTGAAGAGTGCGGGTCTCGCCCTGGTGATGAGCCTGGCGGTCATCGGCGGTGCGTCCTCGGCGTCGGCGGACGCCAAGGCGGAGGGTGCCGCGATCGGCTCGCCGGGTGTCCTCTCGGGCAACGTGGTCCAGATCCCGATCCACATCCCGATCAACCTGTGCGGGAACAGCATCAACGTGATCGGTGCGCTCAACCCGGCTGCCGGCAACGTCTGCGTCAACGCCTGACGGTCGTGAAGCCCGGCTCATCCCGGTCGCGCACAGCGCCGGGATGAGCCGCACGCGCCGCCGCCGTCACGACAGGGTGCGCACCTGCTGGTCGCGCAGTTCGTAGCGGGCGGCGACCACGGCCAGTTCGCCCGCCGCGACCTTCCCGGCGAAGTCGGGCTCGGCCGCGAGCCGGCGACGGACCTCCCGAACGTGTGCGTTGACCGTCGCGTCGACGCGGGCGTCACCGTGCTGACCGTGATCGATGGACGGCCGTATCTGATCGGCCAGGTACCGGATGTGGGCGGGGAGCGGCTCGCCCGTCTCGTCGGCGTGGACCGCCGCGGCCACCGCCCCGCACGACTGGTGGGCCAGCACGAGCACCAGCGGTACGCGCAGCTCCAGAACCCCGTACGCGATGCTCCCCAGCACCGCCTCGTCGAGCACCTCGCCCGCCGACCGTACGGTCAGCAGGTCGCCCAGCCCCTGGTCGAACACCAGCTCCGGCGGCACCCGCGAATCCACGCAACCCAGCACGACCGCGAACGGCTGCTGCCCCTCGACGAGCCGGCGCCGCAGGTACGCGGACTCGTGCGGGTGCTCCTGGCGCTGCGTGCGCCAGCGCTGGTTGCCGGCCGCCAGCCGGCGCAGCGCCTGCGCGGGCGTGGTGACGCGTCCGCCGCTCTCCGCGTCCGCGTCCCGCGCGGCGGCGGAGGCCGGAGAGGCCGAGCCGAGGGCCAGGCCCGCGCCGGCGGCCGCCGTCCCCGCCACGGCGGTGCGCAGCAGGGCGCGGCGACTGCGCGGATCGGCGGCGTGGGTCCGTGTGTTCGAAGACATGGCCGGACGGTAACCCGGCACAGGAGGGCGGGAGTTGGGGCCGCGGGGGTGGTGGCGGGATCCACTCGGTGTCCTACGGGGCGTACCCGGGGGATCCGGGCGGTGCCGCCAAGGGGTCGTGGCCGGCAGGGTGGCCGGCCCGGCGGGCGGCGATCCGGTGGGCGGCGGTCTGCGCGCCCGAGGCCATCCGCCGTGCCTCGGCGGAGAGGGCCGCCTCGCCACTGTCGGTGAGGCGGTGGTATCTGCGCAGACGACCCCGGTGGACCTCCTCGCGGTCGGGCTCGATGAGCCCCTCGGCCGTCAGCCGGTCCAGCACCCCGTAGAGCGTCCCCATCCGCAGCCGGACCTGCCCCTCGGAGAGGGTCTCGGTCTCCCGGACGATGCCGTAGCCGTGGCGGGGCTCGTCGGCCAGCGCGGTCAGCACGTAGAACGCCGTACGCGTCATCTCTCGCGAAGCCATATGCGCCAGAATATCCTGAAATGCAAGATATCCTGGTGAGGAGTCGGTCAGGCGGCCTGAGCGTGCGCCGCCGGGTGCCAGACGGCCTCCACGGCCTTGCCGGCCGCGTGCGGCCGGACCGTCAGGGACGACGTCAGCTCCTGCACGATGCCCCAGCCGAAGCCGCCGCCGTTCTCGGGGTCCCCGGGCCGTGGGACCGGGCGTTCGGTGCTGCTGTCGTGGACCTCGACGACGAGGGCGCCCCGCAGGCAGGCCATCCGCAGCAGCCATCCGCCCTCCGTGTGGCGGACGGCGTTGCCCAGCAGCTCGCTGACCACGACCAGGACGTCGTCCACATCGGCCCACGGGCACCTGGCCTGCAGGAAGCGCACGGCGGCGCGGCGCGCCAGCGCGGTGTCCGCACGGGAAGAGTCGAGGACCAGCATGACAAGCGGCTCCTGCTCGCGAGGGAATGGCTGGAAGTGGGCCGAACGGCCTTGTACCAGCGTCCCAGCCCGCGGGCCCGCCCGGCCATCGGCATTTCGGCTGATGAACCACGGCTGATGGGCCGATGGGCGGCCGGACCGTGCCCGCGCTCGGAAGAGCGGGCACGGCGTGCGAGGCTGTGTCCGGCACAGGGAGGAGACCACACCATGCACACGCCGAGCCGACCCGAAGACCTGGACCACCCCGAGCAGTTGTGGTCGAGGGCGGTGACCATGGCCATGGTCGACGCCGCATGCTCGACCAGCACCGAATTCTCCCTCGACGACGACGGCCTGTGGTGCCACTCCACGGGCGCGGGCGGCTGGTGGCGGCTGACCGTGTTCGACGGGGAACGCGCCGTGTTCTGCGGCCAGGACCCCGACGGCAGCCACACCCATGCCGCCGGCGAGCAGATCGACTTCCTGGCGGGCGGCCCCGCATGGCTGCCCTGGGAGCTCCTGAGGGACGACGCCGACGGGAACCTCTTCGGCTTCGTCTACTGGTGGGAGGACGGCGCCTGGCACCGGATCTCCTACCCGGACGAGCTGAGGGAGGACGGGCTGGACGGGGCCGCCCCCTGGGTCGGCTCGCACGAGGAGTTCCTCGAGCTCACCGTGTCCGCGTACGACGCCCCGTACGACCGTGCGCGGAACCTGACCGAGGCCGTCGCCCGGTTCGAGGCGCTGGCGCGGGAGCGCAAGGCCGACGCGGAGGCTGTGGCGGCCCTGCTGGCCCCGGGCCACACCGAAGGCCGCCCCGCGCCGCGGCCGGAGGTGGCGCTCGACCTCGCCGCCCGCGCCGGCATCCTCGCGTAGTGCGTGACGGGCCCGCCGCACCTCATGTGCGGCGGGCCCGTGGGCCGTTCGGCGCGGCTACTTGAGCGCGGCGAACGCCTTGGTGAAGGCCAGCGGCTGCTGGAGGATCGAACTGCACGTGGCATCGGCGTAGTTGACGGCGCCCGCCGCACACTGCTTGTCGCGCGTCGAGGACCACATGGCCAGCCGGCCGATCCCCTTCGATGCCGCGAACTCCACCAGCTGCGTCGCGTCCGCGACGGTGAAGATCTCGCTCGTGACGTCGTTCACGCCGATCATCGGCGTGACGGCCACGGCCTTCCACGCCGCCGCGTCGGAGAGCCCGAGCACACCCTTGAGCTGGGCCTGGGTGGCCGTCGCGGCCTGGATCGCGTACTGCCCCATGTCCCCGCTGTACGCCGGCCCGTAGTCCATCGTCATGATGTTGACGGCGTCCACCCGCACGCCGTTCTTCTTGGCGTCGGCCAGCAGCGCCACACCCGGCTGGGTCAGTCCTTCGGGCATCACGGGCAGGGTGAAGGCGACGTCCAGGCCGGGGTGGGACTTCTGCAGCCGGGCGATGGCCTGCGCACGGCGCGCGTTGGCCGCGGTGTCCGGCAGGGCCGCGCCCTCGATGTCGAAGTCCACCTTGGTGAGCCGGTACTGGTCGACGACCTTCCCGTACGCGGCTGCCAGCTCGTCCACGGTGGCACAGTTCAGCGTCAGTTCGTGCCCTGCGGCACCGCCGAACGACACCCGTACGTCACCGCCCTTGGCGCGCAGCGCGCCGATCTGCGCCGCGACCTTGTCGCTCGCGAGGTCCGTGACACCGCCCCACAGGGGAGCGCAGCCGCCGCCCGAGGTGATGAAGGCGAGGTGGAACTCCTTCACGCCGGTCTTGGTCGCGGTGTCGACCAGGTCGTAGGCGGGGTACAGGGAGGTGTCCACGTACGGGGCGAAGCGAGCACCGCTGCCACCGGGGGCCGGGACGGGCGTGGTGGGGGTCGACGTGGGGGAGGGCGCCGTGGTCTTCGTCGGCGCGGCGGAGGTGGCGGGCGCGGTCGGCGTCGCGGGTGCGGTCGCGGTGACGGTGGGACGGGCGGTGGGCCGCCCGCTCGGCTGGGCCGTCGCGCCCTGGTCCACGGAGCACTTCACCCCGTTGATCAGGCACCCGGTCGGGTCGCCGGGGGAGCCGGACCCGCTGGTGACGAAGCCGACGGTGACGGAGGCCCCGGCGGCGAGCTCCCGGTTCCAGGCCGCGGGCTTCACGGTGACCCGCCGGCCGGAGACGGTGTGGGCGCCGTTCCACAGGGAGTCGATCTTCGTACCCGCCGGCAGGTCGAACTGCAGCGTCCAGTCCGACTGCGCCTGGCCGGTGTGGTTGGTGATGACGTACTGGCCGGTGTAACCGCCGCTCCAGGAGCTGGACTTGGTGTACACGGCGCCGACGGAGGCCGCCTGGGCGGTTCCGGTGAAGGCGAAGGCCGCGCCTGCGATCACGGCCGCCGCCACGACCGCTCCCGTGATCTTCGCCTTGCGGCTCGTCCTGCGCCGGTGCCCGACTGTGCTGCCCATCGCGTGCCTGCCTCTGTGTTACCGGGGAGTTGGGGTATGCGGCAGCACGCTAGCCGCACCGAAACGGACATTCGTTCGTTTCGGCGCGCCCCCGGTGAGTCTTAGGTTCCACTTAAGGCAGGGACAAGAGGGGGATCAGGAAGCGGGTTGTCGGGGCCGCCGTTCGGCGATCAGCCGTGGGTGGTGTCGATCACGCAGAACCGGTTGCCCTCGGGGTCGGCCAGCACGATGAAGTCGGGGTCCTCGGGGTAGGAGTCCCAGTCGACGTGCCGGGCACCCAGCGACACCAGGCGCGCCACCTCCGCCGCCTGCTCCGCCGCGTCGGCCACGTACAGGTCGAGGTGGACGCGCGGGCGTTCCTGTACGGGCGTGACGCTGCGGCCCAGCGCCAGGCCGGGCCCGCCGCCGTCCGCGGGGACCAGGACGGTCCAGCCCTCGTCCACCTCGCCGTCGCGCGGGACGTAGCCGAGTGCCCGGCTCCAGAATTCCGTGGCGCGCCGTACGTCCTCGGCGCCCATGACGATCGTTCCGATGGTCAGCATGATCCGATTCTGGCAAACCCCGATCCCGTTCCCGCAGGGGCCCGTTCGACTCCTACAGGGGTCGTTCGATCGCCACCATCGCCGCGTCGTCGCCCAGCGTGTTGCCGGTCGCGTGCGCGAGCAGGTCCCGGCACAGGTGGTCGAGCAGCGCCCGCGGGTGCATGCCGGAGCAGGCGGCCACGCGCTCCGCGAGGGGGTAGAAGGCGCCCTCCCGGTCACGCGCCTCCAGAACGCCGTCCGTGTAGAGGAGCAGGACGTCACCCGCCGCGAAGGCGAAGGTCTGCGCCGTGACGGGCGCGGCCACGAGCCCGGCGAGGCCCAGGGGCGGCCCGGGCTGGGACACCTCCAGGCGCACCACCCCGCCGGCGCGGGGCAGGAGGAGCGGCGGCGGATGGCCGCAGCTGACCAGGTGCAGGACCGGTTCCGCGTCGGGGACGTCCAGGACGGCCGCGGTCACGAAGCTCTCGCCGCCCTCGCCCGGTACGCCGCCGGGGCCGTCGTCCTCCGAGCCGTCCAGGTCCGGGGAGAGCGCCGCCTCCAGGTAGTTCACCAGGCCCGGCAGCTCGGCCTCCTGGTGGGCGGCGGCCCGGAAGGCGCCGAGTACGAGCGCGGCGTCCCCGACCGCCTCCAGGCCCTTGCCGCGGACGTCACCGATGATCAGCCGCGTCCCCGTGGCCGTACGGGCCGCCGCGTACAGGTCGCCGCCGATCTGGGCCTCGGCCGCCGCCGCGAGGTACACGGAAGCGACGCTCAGCGGCCCCATCCGGTCGCGCAGCGGCCGCAGGACCACCTCCTGGGCGGTCTCCGCCACCGAGCGCAGCTGGACCAGCTCCTTCTCGTGCACCTCGCGCAGGTGGGCGAAGAACGTCACGAACCCCGAGATCATGACGAGCGCGATGATCTGAAAGGTGTGGTTCAGATCGGTCAGGCTGGTGCGCGCCATCGCGACGACCACCTGGGCCAGCACGGCGATCAGGCCCACGAAGCCCGTCATCCAGGGACCCGCGAACGAGGCCGTCACCGCCGGTGCGGCGACCAGGAACGGCCCGAGGTGGACGTCCGGCGGAGCGAGGACGTCGACCAGCGTCACGAGGGCGATCAGCGCGAACGGGACCGCCAGCTGTGCGTGGCTGACCCGCAGGGCTCGGTGGTGAGGGGGGCGTGCCGGCCGGAGATCCATCCCACCTGCATACACCGCGAGGCGATCCGGATCCCCGAGGCCAGGCCGTCGGGGCCACGGGCTGGTCGGTCGGATCGGGCCGGACGACAGGCCGTGGCCGGCCCTTCCCGGGTCCTCGCGGGCGCTTCCGTGCCCTCGACGGAGCTTCCGTGCCCTGCCGGCCTTCCGGAGCCTCGCCGGCCGTTCCGGTTCCTCGCCGGCCTACGGCCTGCGGCGGGGCTTGCCGCTCTTGCCGCCCTTGCCCGCCTTGGCGCCGCCGGAGCCACCCCGGGGGTTCTTGCCCGTGGCCTTGCCGGACGCGGTCTTCCGCTGGGCGCCGGAGCCCGATCCCGTCTCGGGACGCTTGCGCTTCGCCTTCGGCTGCGGCGGCGTCGGAGGGCGCCCCCGCGTGCTGTTCACGGTCCGGCCGCGGACGATCCCGATGAACTCCTCCACCAGATCGGTGGTCTCCTCCTGCGGCCACGACAGCGCGACGCGCGACTCGGGCGCGTCCGGGACCGGCCGGTAGGTGAGGTCCTTGCGGTGGTGCAGACGGGCCAGCGACTGCGGAACGACCAGCACGCCGATCCCGGCCGCCACCAGCTCGATCGCGTCCGCCGTCGTCGCGGGGCGCTCGATCGCGGGCCGTCCGGGCAGCTGCTCCCACACGAGGGTGTCGTCGAGGGGATGCAGCACGATCTCGTCGGCCAGGTCCTCGGTGGACACCTCTTCGGTCGCCGCCATCAGGTGGTCCTTGGGGATCACCACCACCGTGGTCTCGGTGTACAGCGGGATCGCGCTGAGGTCCGTACGGTCGACGGGCAGCCGGACGAATCCCGCGTCGGCGCCGCCCTCCCGCAGTACGCCGAACGCCTCGCCGGGGGACACCGCGACAAGGGTCAGCGGGACGTCCGGCAGCCGCTCGTTCCAGATCCGCACCCACTTGCTGGGTGTCACCCCCGGGACATAAGCGAGCCGGAACGAATGGGGTACTTCCGAGCCTGTCACCCCGCCAGGTTACCCGTCGTGGTCGGAGGTAGCGCACACGCTCGATACTCTTGACACCATGACGTCGCACCAGAACACCCAGACGATGAAGCCCGCGACCGCGGCGAAGAAGCTGGGCGTGTACCTCGAGGCCACCCCCGCTGAGTTCCAGGAGGGTGTCGTCTCGCGCAACGAATTGAGTGCGCTCCAGGCCGATCCGCCCGAGTGGCTGCAGGAGCTGCGCCGCAACGGTCCGCACCCCCGGCCGGTGGTCGCGGCCAAGCTGGGCGTGTCCATCGCCGGCCTCGCCCGCGGAGGAGTCACCGAGCCCCTCACCACCGAGCAGATCGAAGCGCTGAAGCAGGAATCCCCCGAGTGGCTGCAGAAGGAGCGCGCCACCCAGGCCGAGGTCCGCAAGGAAGCGGTCCGGATCAAGGAGAAGAACGCGGAGCGGGCCGAGAAGGCCCGCGGACAGGAGTCCTGACCTTCGGCTCCGGTTTCCGTCAGGCCTGGCTTCCCCCGGGGAGGCCGGGCCTGACGCCTTTTCCCGTGCAGTATTCCCCGGACGGGGCCTAGGTCCTGTCCCCGGTCAGGGCGCGCAGGGCCTTGTCGAGCCGGGCCTTCCGGCTCTCCGGAGTGAGAGCCTGGAGCAGCGGCAGGATCAGCTGGTAGCGCCCGGTCTTGTCCAGCGCCTCGAACGCCTTCCGGGCTTCGGGGTGCGCGTCGAGGGCCGCCGCGAGATCGGGCGGCACCGCCGCCGCCTTCTGCGACGCGTAGGCGCTCGCCCACCGGCCGTCCGCCTGCGCCCTGCGCACCTCGGCGAGCCCCGGTTCGCGCATCCGCCCCGCGGCCGTCAGCGCCGCCACCTTGTCCACGTTCACCCGCGACCACAGGCTCTTGGGACGGCGCGGCACGTACTTCTGCAGGTAGTGGCGCTCATCGAGGGCGCGCCGCTGGCCGGAGATCCAGCCGTAGCACAGCCCGATGTCGACCAACTCGTCATCGGTGACCGACGGGATGCCGGACTTCTTCTTGGCCACCTTGATCCACACGCCCTCGTGCCGCGTGTGGTGCTCGGCGAGCCAGCCCTCGAACGCCTCGGCGTCCGCGAAGCCGACGATCTCCACCCCGCCCAGTTCGTCCATGCGCTCAGGCTATCTCCCGACCCGGCCCGTGATCGTCCCCGCCGGGGCGACCGTCCCCCCGGCCGCCGGCCGCGAGCTCGTCCAGCACCTCCTCCAACGAGGGCCTGCGGGTGTCGAGTTCGAGCACCACGATGCCGTGCTCGGTGGCGAGCGCGCCGACGCGTTCCGCCGTCATGCCCGTCACGGCGAGCCGCCCGGCCCCTGACAGGCGGGCCCGGACGACCGTGGCGCCCTCGCCCGCCAGTACGGCGGCCAGCTCGGCGCAGCGCGGAGTACCGACCACGACCCGTGCCGCCGTGCCCCGCGCGGCGAACTCGTCCACGGACTGCGCGGCGACCACCCGGCCCCGCCCGAGGACGACGATCCGGTCGGCGGTGTCCGCCGCCTCCGCGGCGCGCTCGCCGGTGATCGCGACCGTACGGCCCTGCGCGGCCAGCGCGCGCAGGAGCCGGCGGGCCCACCGCACCCCTTCGGCGTCCAGACCGGCCAGCGGCTCGTCCAGCACCAGCACGGGCGGATCCCCCAGAAGCGCGGCGGCGATGCGCAACCGCTGCCGCATCGCGGGGGAGTACGTCGCCACGCGCCGCCGCGGCTCCCGCGACAGGCCCGTCTCCGCGAGGACTTCAGCCACCCGGCCGGACCCGATGCCGTGCTCGCGGGCCAGTGCCCGCAGGAACGCCCTCGCGGTGCGCCGGCCGGGCAGCGCGGCCTGCTCGGGCAGGGACCCGACCTGGTGCGGGCTCCGCGGGCGGCCGCGCGGCGGGACTCCGCAGACGGTGACCGTGCCCGCCGTGGGGGAGTCCAGCCCCAGGATCAGGCGCAGCGCGCTGGTCTTGCCGGCGCCGGCGGGGCCGAGGACCGCCGTGACGGTCCCCGGCCCGGCCGTGAGGGACAGCCGGTCGACGGCGGCCCTGCCGCCGTGCATCTTGGTGAGTTCCTTGACCTCGATCACACGGCTCACCCTGCCGGGAGACCCGGCCCGCGGGCATCGGGCCGTCGGCGGCAAGCGCGGGGGGAGCCACCACCCGGGGGCGTAAGCCCGGGGGCCGATGTCCGCACGCGGGTACGCCGGTTACCGTCGCGGCATGGACACCCCACCCACGAACGCGAAGAGCGCGAAGACCGCGAAGCGCGCCGAGAGCGCCGACCAGCGAGTGCAGGACGACCAGCGAGTGCAGGGCGCCGACGGCCCCGCGCCGAAGCCGCCGTCGGCCCTCGCGGCATGGGGCGGAGCCGCCCTCTACCTCCTCATCCCGGGCCTGCTGATCGGCGGGGTCCCGGACGCGGCCGGGCCGCTCCAGGGGGCGGTGCTGCTGCTCGCCGTCACCCCGCTCTACGGACTCCTGCGACGTCGGCCCCTGGTCGCGCTGACCCTGACACTCCTCGGGGGCGTGCTCGTCGCGGGATCCAGCAGGGACCATAGCCCGGGCCGGTTCCTGGTGTTCATGGCCGCGGACCTCGCGCTCGGCTTCATCGTCGCCACCCGCTCCCGGCGGGACAGGCTCATCGCCACCGCCATGGTCGTCGTCATTGAGCTCCCGGCCGTCGGACTGCTGTCGATCGGGCCCTACGACATGATGAGCAGCGGCCTGATCGGCTCCCTTTCCCTGGGAGCCGTCTACATGACCGGCCTGCGGTTCCGCGAGCGCCGGGAACACACGGTGGAACTGCGGACGAAGGAGGTCTCCGAGGCGGTGACCGCGGAACGGCTGCGCATCGCACGCGAGTTGCACGACATGGTCGCCCACAGCGTCGGCGTGATCGCCATCCAGGCCGGTGTGGGCAGCCGGGTCATCGAGACGCAGCCGGCGGAGGCCCGCGCCTCCCTGCGGGCCATCGAGGCCATCAGCCGCGAGACCCTGTCGGGCCTTCGTCGTACGCTGGTCGCGCTCCGCCAGGCGCAGCCGGACGGGCCCCACGAGCAGGCACCGCTCGGCCCCGCCCCGGGCCTCGCGGAGCTCGGCGCCCTGGTGGCCACGACCGCCGCCGCCGGAGTGCGGGTCGACGTACGGCGGGAGGGGGAGGAGCGCCAACTCCCCTCCGACATCGATCTGTCGGCGTACCGCATCGTGCAGGAGGCGCTGACCAACGTGGTGCGCCACGCCGGCACCGGGCACTGCCGGGTCACCATCGGATACGGGGAACAGGAGCTGACCGTGGAGGTCGTCGACGACGGGCGGGGAACGCCCGAGGGCATCGGGAGCACGGGATTCGGCATCACCGGGATGCGCGAGCGGGTGAGTCTGCTGCACGGCCGGTTCAGTGCCGGGGCCCGTCCCGGCGGTGGTTTCCGGGTCGAGGCGGCCCTGCCGCTGCCCGCGCCGGCGTCGGTGCCCGTCAGTGCGCCGGCAGCGGTGGCCGGGGGCGAGGGTGAGGCCCGATGACCGGGGCTCCCGCGCGGCCGGTCCGCGTACTGCTCGTGGACGACCAGCCGTTGGTCCGCTCCGGCCTGCGCGTGCTGATCGCGGACACCGTCGACCTGGAGGTCGTCGGCGAGGCCGGTACGGGCTCGGAGGCGGTGCGCCTCGCCGCGGAACTGCGCCCCGACGTGGTCGTGATGGACATCCGGATGCCGGGCATGGACGGGATCGAGGCCACCAGGCTGATCACCGAGGGCGCCGGTCCGGGCGGGACCGGCGGGACCGACGGGACCGGTGGGACCGAGTCCGTCAGGATCCTCGTCCTGACCACCTTCGACGAGGACGACCACGTCTACGGGGCGCTGCGCGCCGGGGCGAGCGGGTTCGCCGTGAAGGACATGGCCCTGGAGGAGATCCTCGCGGCGATCAGGATCGTCGCCGCCGGAGACGCCCTGATCGCGCCGGGTGTGACGCGCCGGCTGATCGCGGACTTCGTCCGGCGGCCGGGGCCCGCGGCGCCGGAGCCGGTCCTGCGGTCCGTCGCCGGTATCACCGAGCGGGAGCGGGAGGTCCTCACCCTGGTGGGGCGGGGCCGCTCGAACGGCGAGATAGCCGAGGAGTTGTTCATCTCGGCCGCCACGGCCAAATCGCACGTGTCGCGTCTGTTCACCAAGCTCGGCGCCCGGGACCGGGTCCAACTCGTCATCACGGCCTACGAGATGGGGCTGGTCGCGCCGCCCCGATGAGGGGCCGGCCCGGGCGCCGGAGCGGGTGACGGTGACGGTGCCGCCGGAGGGGACGGTGGCGGGGCGGAGGAACGATTCCTCAGGCGGTTACGGTCTCCGTGCGGGCTTCGTCCCGGCGGCCGGAGGACGTGGCCGGGCGGGAGGCGAACAGTCCGTCCACGGCGAGGGCGCCGGGACCGGTGAAGACCAGCAGGAGGAAGCCCCAGCAGAACATCGCGGAGGCCTCGCCGCCGTTCTGCAGCGGCCAGAGCGCACCGGGCTGGTGCACGGTGAAGTAGGCGTACGCCATCGACCCGGAGGCGACGAAGGCGGCCGACCGGGTGCCGAGGCCCAGCAGGACCAGGACGCCGGCGACCAGCTGGATCGCGGCGGCGTACCACCCCGGCCAGGTGCCGGTGGCGACCGTGCCGCCGCCGTGGGCGCCGCCGAGGACGCCGAAGAGCGAGGCGGCGCCGTGCGAGGCGAACAGCAGTCCGATGACGATCCGGAACAGGCCGAGGGCGTAGGGCTGGGCATGGTGGAGACGTGTGTTCACGGGGGGAGGCTCCTTCGGTTGGGGACGGGTCCCGAAGTCGTGCCGAGATGTGGAAGCGGAGCGAGCCAATGGTTAGGTATGCCTAAGTGGTGTGGCAAGCGCGAGTTTCGGCCACCGGCGGAGGGGGATCCGACGCTACCTCGCCTGCGCGAGGCCGGACCGGTGGCGCGCGGGTTGGCTGCGCGGGTTGGCTGCGCCGCTTGGGCGGGGTGCGGCGGGGGCCGGTTGTGCCGGGGTCGGGCGCCGGTCGGCTGCGCCGCTTGGGCGGGGTGTGGTGGGGGCCGGTTGTGACGGGGTCGGGCGCGCGCCGGGGTGTCTCCTCGGGCGCCGAACGTGGCGGGGGGTCGGAGAGCGGAGCCCCGAGGCGTTCGGCGCCCTGCGGGGATCACCCCGACACACACCCGACCCCGCCCCAACCGG